>JACSRI010000045.1 GCA_014879845.1 Opitutaceae bacterium | reverse complement strand
GGCGAGATTCATCCTCGGGTGCGTGCTGCTCGGGGGAGCGATCGCGTTCATCCTCGCGGTGGCCGACTGGATCAAGCGTTGACCGACATCGACCGGGTCCGCCTGCAGGGTTGAAAGTCCGCCGCAACCGACGCAGCGTCCCGCCCATGCTTTCCCACGTGGATGCCAGGAACCGCCCGGCCATGGTCGACGTCGGCGGCAAGGCGGTGACGCGCCGCACCGCGCGCGCCCGCGCGCTCGTGCAGCTCACCGCCGAGGCCGCAGCGCTCTTCGCCGACGGCGAACTGCGCAGCAAAAAGGGCCCCGTGCTGCAGACCGCGAGCCTGGCCGGCACGATGGCGGCCAAGCGCACCCACGAACTCATCCCGCTCTGCCACCCGCTGCCGCTCGACCACTGTCAGGTCGAGGCGCGCCTGATCGACGGTGGTGTTGTCTGCATCGAGGCGACCGCCTCGGCCGAAGCGCGCACCGGGGTGGAGATGGAGGCCCTCACGGCCGCGAGCGTCGCGGCGCTCACCGTCTACGACATGGTCAAGGCGCTCGGCCTGGGCACGACGATCCGCGAGATCGCGCTCGTCGAGAAGACCGGCGGCAAGAGCGACTTTCGCTCGGCGCCGCTCCCGCCAACCCGCGCCGCGCCGCGCGCCGCCCGCGCAAAGTCTTCACGTTCCCGATGACCCGAACCGTCACCGTCCAGTATTTCGCCCTCCTGCGCGAACAAGCTCGCCGCACCGAGGAGCAGATCGCCACCGCGGCGGGCACTCCTGCCGCACTCTACGCCGAACTGCGGGTGCGCCACGGGTTCACCCTGCCCGAGCGCGCCCTCAAGGTCGCGGTCAACGACGAGTTTGCCCCGTGGGACCACGCCTTGCACGAGGGCGACCGCGTCGTCTTCATCCCGCCCGTCGCCGGCGGTTGAGCTCGCCCGTATCCAGCCCTTTGTTTCGCCGCCATGCCGCACTTCGCCATCAGTTCCCAACCGCTCGATACGCCGGCCCTGCGCGCCGCGATGAACGACGTGCGCGCCGGCGGTTTCGTCTGCTTCGAGGGTTGGGTGCGGGACAGCAACGACGGGCGTCGCGTCCTCCGTCTCGGCTACGAGGCCTTTGTGCCCCTGGCCGAGAAGGAGGGGATGCGCATCCTCGGCGAGGCGATGAGTAATTACCCCATTTTTGACATTCGCTGTGTGCACCGGATCGGGACGCTCGAGCTCGGCGATCTCGCCGTCTGGGTGGGGGTTTCCTCCCAACATCGAGGTGCCGCGTTCGACGCCTGCCGCTACGTGATCGATGAGGTGAAGTCCCGGGTTCCGATCTGGAAGAAGGAGCACTACGTCGACGGCGATTCCGGCTGGATCAACTGCCACATCCTCCCGGCCTGAGCCCGGTCAGGATTTGTGCGGGGCGACCGATAGTATCCCTGAGGTACTGCACCCCCGCATGAACACCACTTTCGCCGCGACGAAACTGACCGAGATGCTGCCCCAGAGTGACTGGCTGCGTTTCGGCGTGCTGCTTTTGGCGCTGCTCGCCGTCCTGCAGATCATGCGCCTGGTCAGCCGCACCAACCGCACCTTCCTGCTCGTGGTCGTCGGCATGGGCACGTTCTTCCTCTTCGCCAACTGGGTGCGGTATCGCAACGAGCCCACCTTCCTCACGCCCGTCGTCGACGTCGTCGCGCCCTACTTCCCCACGAAGATGCGCGAGGCGCCGCAGATCTGAGCGGCGCGACCGACCGCGCGATCCGCGGCGGACACGAGGTGGCCATCGCACCCACCCGGGCCGGTTCCCCAAGGTAAACGGGCGTTTTTGGCTCGGCACGGACACGTGTCCTAATGCATGATGGCGGACCTCGTCCCTCCACCTATGCCCAAGACACAGTCTGATATCGGACTCATCGGCCTCGCCGTGATGGGTCAGAATCTCGCGCTCAACGTCGCTGACCACGGTTTCCGCATCTCGGTCTACAACCGCACGACCGAGACCATGCAGAAATTTGTCGCGGAGAACCCCGACACCCCGGGCGGCCTCGTCGGCTGCGCCACGCTCCAGGAGTTCGTCGCCTCCCTCGAGAAACCCCGTCGCATCGTCATCCTCGTCAAGGCCGGCGGCCCGACCGATGCCGTGATCGATGGCCTCGTCCCGCTCCTCGACAAGGACGACATCATCATCGACGGCGGCAACGCGAAGTGGACGGACACGATCCGCCGCGAGAAGGATCTCGCCGCGAAGGGCCTGCGTTTCATCGGCTCCGGCGTGTCTGGCGGCGAGGAGGGCGCGCGCTTCGGTCCGTCGCTCATGCCCGGCGGCGATCCGAAGGCCTACGAGTTTCTCAAGCCCGTCTGGGAGGCGATCTCCGCCAAGGTCCATCCCAAGACCGGTCGTCCGCTCGAGGGCGCCGCGCCCGGCAAACCCGTATCCGGGGGCGTGCCCTGCTGCACCTACATCGGGCCGAACGGCGCGGGCCACTACGTTAAGATGGTCCACAATGGCATCGAGTACGGCGACATGCAGATGATCTGCGAAGCCTACGACCTGATGCGCGGCGTGCTCGGCATGAGCGCGCCGGAGATCGGCAAGGTTTTTTCCAAGTGGAACAAGGGGATGCTCGACAGCTTCCTCATCGAGATCACCGCCGACATCCTCCAGCAGGTCGACCCGGTCACGGGCAAGCCGATCGTCGACGTCATCCTGGACACCGCCGGCCAGAAGGGCACGGGCAAGTGGACGAGCGTCAACGCCCTCGACATGGGCGTGCCGGCCGCGACCGTGGCCGAGGCCGTCTTCGCGCGCTGCCTCTCTGCCGTGAAGGAGGAGCGCGTGGCCGCCTCCAAGGTGCTCAAGGGGCCGAAGAAGAAATTCAAGGGCAACAAAGCCGCCTTCATCCGCGCCATCCACGACGCGCTCTACTGCTCGAAGATCTGCTCCTACGCCCAGGGCTTCCAGCTCATGCGCGAGGCGCAGAAGGAGTACACGTGGACGCTCAACTTCGGCGAGATCGCGCAGATCTGGCGGGGCGGCTGCATCATCCGCGCGGTGTTCCTGCAGAAGATCACCGAGGCCTTCCGCCGCAAGCCCACCCTCGCGAACCTCCTCCTCGACCCGTATTTCCGGAAAACGGTGGAGAAGGCGCAGAACAACTGGCGCAAGGTGGTCTCGGCCGCGGTCGAGCACGGCATCTCCATCCCGACGTTCAGCTCCGCACTGTCGTATTTCGATGGATACCGTTCCGCCCGGCTCCCGGCCAACCTGCTCCAGGGCCAGCGCGACTACTTCGGCGCGCACACCTACGAACGCACGGACAAGCCGCGCGGGAAGTTCTTTCACATCGACTGGCCCGACAAGACCCGCCCGCAACTCGAGGTCTGAGCGCCCGCACATCTGTGTCTCCACGCAAGCCGCGGCCACCCTCGGGGGCCGCGGCTTCTGTTTTGCTTCCATGATCTGCGCGGCGGACGCGGCCTGGGCTGGAGTTTCCCAGGCGGTCCGCTTGGGTAGGGAGGTCGCATGAGTTGGATCACTGCCATCTGGTCGGCCAGCGCCGGCGCGTGCCTCGTGATGGCGCTGCTGCACCTGCACCTGTGGCTGCGCGACCGCAGCTCGTGGGCGAACCTGTGTTTCGCCACCATGGTGGCGACGGTGATGGGGTTCATCGCGTTCGAGCTGATCTCGATGCGCACGGAGTCGGTGGAGATCTACCGCCAGATCATGCGGTGGACGCCGCCCCTCTTCGCGGTCGGCGTGATCGGCACGCTCGGGTTCGTGCACTTCTATTTCGGGACCGGGCGAACCTGGCTGCTCGCTGGGGCTATCGGCCTGCGTGCGCTCGTGCTGGCCGTGACGCCGCTCGCGGGTCTCAACCTGCACGTCAGCTCGATCTCCACGCTCGCCTCGACCACGCTCCTCGGCGAGCGGGTGTCGATCCCGGGCGAGTGGGCCCCCAGCCCATGGATCCTGCTGGCGCAAGTGGCCGCGCTCGCTCACCTCGCCTATATCGTCGACGCCACCGCGCGGCTGTGGCGCCAGGGCGACGCCGAGGCGCGGCGGCGCGCGATCATCGTCGGCGGATCCCTCATTCTCTTCTTTGTCATCACGCCGGTCTATTCGGTGGCGGTGGCATCCGGCGGGCTGCGCCTGCCGTTCATCGTCAGCCTTCCCTTTCTCGTGACGCTGCTGGCCATGAGCTCGGAGCTGAGCGGCCAGATGCTGCGCACGATCTCGCTCGGCCGGGCACTCCGCGCACGCGAGCGCGAGCTCGAGCTGGCCGCCGAGTCGGCCGACCTGGGATTCTGGACGCGCAACGTCGCCAACGGCCAAATACACTGCTCCGCACGGTGGCGCCGTCTCCTCGGATTCGCCGCCGACGAGAGCATCGATCTCGAGGCGTTCATGTCCCGGCTCCACCTCGACGATCGTCCCGGGGTGGACCGCGCACTCAACGAGTCGGCCCGCGGGGACGGACGTTATGAGATGGAATACCGCGTGGTCCGGCCCGACGGCCAGACCCGCTGGATCGCCTCGGTCGGGCGGTATGAGTTCGATCCGGCCGGTCGGCCGCTGCTCCTGCGCGGCGTCTCGCTCGACATCACGGAGCGCAAGCAGGCCGCGCTGGAGCTCCAGCAGCGCAAGGACGAGGTCGCGCATCTTTCGCGCGTCACGACGCTCGGGGAGATCTCCGGTTCGCTTGCCCACGAGCTCAACCAGCCGCTCGGAGCGATCCTCTCCAACGCCGAGGCCGCCGAACTCCAGCTGAAGCGCACGCCCATCGACCTCGAGGAGTTGCGCGCCATCCTCGCCGACATCCGACGCGACGATCTGCGGGCGAGCGAGATTCTGACCGGCATCCGCGATTTCCTGCGGCGACAGCCCGCCGAGTTCGGTCCCGTGGCTCTGCCCGGGCTCGTGCGCGGCGTGGCGCGCCTGATCGGGCCCGATCTGGCGTCGCGCCACGCCACACTGGCCATCGAGATCCCCGACGACCTTCCGGAGGTGAACGGCGATCGCGTGCAGCTGCAGCAGGTCATGCTCAATCTCGTGGTCAACGGCCTCGATGCGATGGCCGCCTGCCCGGCCGATCGCCGCCGGCTCACGCTGCGCGCCGCGGTCGCATCGCCCGAGACCGTCACCGTCAGCATCACCGACCTCGGAGCCGGCATCCCTCCCGAACGGATCGGCGACCTCTTCGAGGCCTTCCGCACGACCAAACCCGGCGGGCTCGGCCTCGGACTGACCATCTGCCGTTCGATCCTCGAGGCGCACGGTGGCACGATCTCGCTGGAGAACAACGCCGGCCCCGGAGCGACGGCGCGCCTGACGCTGCCGGTGTTTCGTTGATCGATGCCGCGGCCTGGACTTCCGTAACAAGACCCCACGGCCACGCGCCCCATGACCCAAGAACACGACGCCTCGCCTCAACCGGTTGTCCATCTCCTCGATGACGACG
This sequence comes from Opitutaceae bacterium, assembly GCA_014879845.1. Taxonomy (GTDB): domain Bacteria; phylum Verrucomicrobiota; class Verrucomicrobiia; order Opitutales; family Opitutaceae; genus JAEWQP01. Next base: position 1,770 of record JACSRI010000045.1, on the reverse strand, counting down.
CATCCATGCTGCGTGCCCTTTCACGCCTGCTCACGGCCGCGGGCTACACCGTGCGGGCCTACGCCTCGGCCTCCGAGTTTCTTGCGCGGACAGACCACGAGACGCGGGGCTGCGTGATCACCGACCTACGCATGCCGGAAGTGGACGGGCTGCAGATGCAGTCCTCGCTCGCGCGCGCGGCCAACCCCCTGCCGGTCATTTTCCTGACCGGCCACGGCGATGTCCCCACGTCCGTGCATGCGATGCGGGCGGGGGCCGAGGATTTCCTGACCAAGCCCGTGCAGCGCCCGGCGCTGCTCGCCGCCGTCGAGCGCGCCCTTGCACGCGACGCCGCCGACGCGGCCGTGCGCCGGCGCCATGCCGACCTGCGCAGCCGCTGGCTCACACTGACGCCACGCGAGCGCGAAGTGCTCCAGCACATCCTTACCGGTCAGCTCAACAAGCAGATCGCCGCCGACCTCGGCACGACCGAGCGCACGATCAAGGCCCATCGCGGCAGCATCATGGCCAAGATGCGCGTGCGCTCGCCCGCCGAGCTGGGCCGCGTGGCGCACGAGGCCGGGCTCCTCGGCGCTTCGTGACGCGGGCGCGGAAGCCGGGCGGACCTCCCCGGACCAAAGGACAGGTTGTCGCACGCCTCGTGCACCACGACCATCGCCCCACCGGGCCGCGAACACATCGCCGCCCCATCTCCCTCCATACGCCGACCAACATGAAACTCTCGCAATGGTTCGCGGGGCTCGCGCTCCTGCTCGCCCTCGGTTCATCAGCCACCAACGCCGCGCCGGCACGTCCCCATATCGTCCACATCGTCGCCGACGATCTCGGCTGGAAGGACGTTGGCTTCAACGGCTGCACCGACATCCCGACGCCCCACCTCGACTCCCTCGCGCGGGGCGGCGCGCGGCTCACGCAGTTCTACGCCCAGCCGATGTGCACGCCCACGCGGGCGGCGCTCATGACCGGTCGTTATCCGTTCCGCTATGGTCTGCAGACGGCGGTGATCCCGTCGGTCGCGAGCTACGGCCTCGATACGAATGAATGGCTCCTGCCGCAGAGCCTCAAATCCGCGGGCTACGCCACCGCGATCGTCGGCAAGTGGCACCTCGGCCACGCCGACAAGAAGTACTGGCCGCGGCAACGCGGTTTCGACCACCAGTACGGTGCGATGATCGGCGAACTTGATTACTTCACCCACGACGAGAGCGGCGTGCTCGACTGGTTCCTCAACAACGAGCCGCTGCGCGAGCCGGGCTACACCACGACGCTCATCGGCCAGGAGGCCGCCCGGCTCATCGAGAACCACGACGCCAAGACGCCGCTCTACCTCTACCTCACGTTCAACGCGCCACATACGCCCTACCAGGCGCCGCAGGAATACATCGATCGCTTCAAGTCGATCGAAGACCCGACACGCCGCACCTACGCCGGCATGGTCGCCTGCCTCGACGACGAGGTCGGCCGCGTCCTGGCCGCGCTGGAGAAAAACGGCATGCGCGACCACACGCTCATCCTTTTCCACAGCGACAACGGCGGCACGCGCAATGCCATGTTCGCCGGCGTGATGGCCGACATGTCGAAGGTGAAGATCCCCTGCGACAACGGCCCGTATCGCGACGGCAAGGGCACGCTGCTCGAGGGCGGCACACGCGTCTGCGCGTTCGCGAACTGGCCGGGCCAGATCCAACCCGGGGTGGTCGACGGCCTGATCCACGTGGTCGACGTGTTCCCCACCCTCACCGCGCTCGCCGGTGTCACCGCCGCCCCGCA
>JACSRI010000277.1 GCA_014879845.1 Opitutaceae bacterium | reverse complement strand
CATCGCTCACCGTCACCGTGATCGTCGCCGTCCCGCTCTGGCCGCTCGCCGGCGTGACCGTCACCGTCCTGCTGGCTCCGCTGCCGCCGAGGACGATGCCGGACGACGGCACGAGCGTCGTGTTCGAAGACGATGCGGTAACGGTCAGGCTGCCGGCAGTCGTCTCCACATCCCCGACCGTGAACGCAAGGGCGCCCGTGTTGCTCCCGGCCGAGATCGTTCGGTTCGCGATGTCGCTGATCGTGGGCGCGGTGTTCGAGGCGGGCGGCGGCGTCGTGCCGGAAGCCACATTCGAGTATCCAGAATTGCCCGCGGTGTTATAAGCATAGAGGCGGTAGGAATAGCTGCTCGAATTCGGCAGGCCCGCATCGACATAGCTCACCACGTTCGCCCCGACGGTCGCGATCTGCACGAACCCGGTGCTGGCATTGAGACCCGTGGCGCGCTCGATGCGGAAGCCTGTCTCATTGGTCGAGTTGTCGGTCCACGTCAGCGTGAACTGGGCACCTTGCACGGTCGTGCCCATGACCATCACCGCTACGGTGAACAAGATCGAAAGTTGAAACAGCGCGAGATGGCGCACTGTTGCGGCAAAGAACGAACGGATGGATCCCTTCGTGGAAGTCTGGCGTGTGGCACGGCCTGGGGAGACGACGTGATTCATAATCTGCACACGCCTTCGCCCGTGGAGGCGCACAACTGGAGACCACGCGATCCTTTGACCCCCGATTGGGTGCGACTAGGTACTCACCCATACAGCCGATCCCAAAATGTTCATGCAGGGACCCCCGTAGGTTGACTCCACGCGATTTCCTCCGAGCAACTCCCTCCATGTGGGCAGATCACATCGCCTAAAGACCTGCACAAGTCGTCCTTATTGGGAGCCCCCAAGTCAGCGCGTCATCCGTATCCTATCGTCCACTACCCATGAAATCGGAAGTCCAGATTCGACTCGACACACAGTTCACCGGCGCGAAGCGCAGGTGCAAACGACTTAGCCAACGGCAGACCGCCCAGCGCCAACTGCCACCCGACACCGACCAAGCGTGGAAGCAGGTTGCCGCCTCGAAGAGGCTCACCCAGGACCGCACGCGGGCCCGGAGCGTATTCGATCTCCCGAAAATTGTCGGCGCTCAGCGGACGACGTAGACTTCGACCAGCCCCAGCCCGGTCGTCGAACCGGAACCCCGAGAGATCAGCGTGTAACTGCCCGCCGGGAGCGTGACCACACATGCGGCGTCCTTGCTGCCCGAACCGAGCGAAAATGCGCCGACCTGCTGCCGGATTTGCTCGGTGTAGGCCGCATCGGGACTCGAACTCCAGTCGTCATTCGACGCCAAGATCGTGTCCACACCTCCGAGACTACCGTGCAGTTCCATGGAGGGATCGGCCACAGCGCCCGTCACACCGCGGGCCGTGAGCCCCGGCCCGATGGTTCGGAGAACGAGCGTCATCGGCCCATCCGCTATCACAAATCCGGTGATCATGACACTACTACCCGACCCGAGGAATCCGCGCGTCGAGATATTGCCGAGTTCCGACCCGGAACCAGTGTCCGCGGCGTCGTAGACCTCCACCATCGACAGTCCGGTTCGATCAGCCACCTCGTCGGTTGCAAAAACTGAATACGTTCCCGGCGGCAGGTCGGAAACTAGGGCGGCGTCGCCGCTGCCATCGACGAGACTGAAAGCCCCGACATCGACGAACGCCTGCCGCAGCGTCGTAGCAGCTCCACCGTCCGCCCAGTCCAAGCTCGTCGCGACGTCGACGTAGGAGCCAGAGACCAGACGCTTGAGCACAAGCTTGGGATCGTTAAGGAGACCCGTAAGGCCAAACTTGGCGAGGCTCGGTCCGACGACGCGAAGGAGCACACGCTTGTTCGTATTGCCCGTCACGACAAACCCGGGGATGAGGAGATTGTCGCCCGTAAGCACGGACGCACGCGACGAAAGATTGACCAGTCGACCGACGCTTGTCGCCGTCCCGGCCGTCACCGCCGCGGTGGCGCTCGATACGGAGATCCCGCCCGCAGTCACCACAACATGATAGGTCCCCGCATTGGTGCGCTGCGCGATAGGAATCGTGTAGGTGGCTGCGGTCGCACCAGCGATGGCCCCACCGTTATAGTACCACTGATACGTGACTGTCCCGGTCGCCACGACTGTCACGCTCAAGGTCATGGCGCTGCCAGGGGAAATCGAAGTCGCCTGCGGCTGCACCGAAATCACGGGCCCCGCGCCGACAGCGCTGACTGTCAGCACAAACGTGTCGGTCGTCGTGAGCGAACCATCACTGACCGCGACTGTGATCGTCGAGCTACCCGTGCGTCCGGCCGAAGGGGTGACCGAAATTGTGCGGGCCGTTCCAGAACCACCCAAGGCAATCCGACTGAGGGGAGCGAGCGTCGTGTTGCTGGAACTCACAGTGACCGAGAGACTCCCCGCCGCCGTCTCGACGTCACCGATCGTGAACGGAATCGCGCCCGTCGACCCACCCGAGTAGATATTCTGATTGGCGATATCCGAGATCGTCGGTGCATTGTTGCTCAGCGGTGGCGGCGTGGTACCGGTCGCAACATTGGAGTAGCCCGAGTTGCCAGCAGAATTGTAGGCACGAAGCCGATACCAGTAGGTCGTGGAATTTGGCAGGCCGGCGTCGACGTAGGAAACGACGTTCGCGCCAACCGTCGAGATCTCGGTGAAGGTCGAGCCATTGGTAGAGCGCTCGATCCGGAAGCCGGTTTCGTTCGTCGAGTTGTCAGCCCACGTCAGGGTGAACTGCGCAGCCTGGACGCCCGAGCACAGAACCGAAAGACCAAGGAAGAATGCGCGAATCGTGCGCGCAATCAACGTCGCCAACGCGGAATGAGTAAAGGGCTGCTCCATGGTTATGCTTCTGACTTCGAGCGGCTTGGCTCCCTCTGGAGCACCCCCAGGGCCTTTGACCGGGATTTCTGTGGTGGTAGGTAATTCCGCTCCCCCGCTCCTCCGCGAAATCCGCGAGCGGTGGGTCGCGCCGCATACCTAGCCTCTACGCGGGACTCTACTGCATGGAACCATCTAGAGGGTGCTACGCGGCGACACGGTTCTGCACTGATGACCCGCGAGAGATTTTCCGCACCCCGAACCCCGCAGTGCGCGCCTTCAGCGCGCAGCACAGCGACATCGCCGGCCAGACCTAGTCGAAGTCGTGTCGCGATCAGCATCAGCGGCGCGAACTCGCGAACATGTCGGAGGACAATTCGCCCCGGCACGAGGCCCACCGCGATCGTCTCCGATCGCAAGCAAGACTCCCGACCGGATCAGCGTCTCGGATCAGGGAGGTGATGTTCGTGGCCAGCAACACGGGGCAGTCGTGATGGGTCGCATACGTTTAATGATCAGTGGAGGCCTCTCGGACCGCGGCGCCCTGAAAAAGTGCCGGACAATCCATCGAGGATTCCACTAGGTCGATTATCGCCTTTCTCCGCATGGGGAAGCCTAAATCTCGCGGGCTCTCACAATAAACAAAGTCGTTACATAGCAGTAACTTCCAAAGACCATACCGCCTACGGACTTCCAGGGATATCCTCAAGGACCCCGATCGACGGTCGCCCTCGGGTGATAGTCCTCCCTTAGGGCCATCTACTCATCGTCTCCCACGGAAACGCACGCAGGTTCACCGGGGGTCGGTGCGATCGGTGATCGCCGCACCGGTTTCCCGAGGGACACCAGGCGCCACGACATCGAACACGCCGCGCAGGCGCAGCACTTCGGACGACGATCCGATCCAGACCGTGAACCGGCCCGGCTCCACCGTCCACCGCCCGGATCGATCATAGAGCGTGAGGTCCTCGGGCTTCAGGACAAAGGACACCTTCGCAGACTCGCCCGCAGCCAGGGATACCCGCTCGAATCCACGCAGGAGCCGCTCAAAGGTCACGACACTTGCGTAGTCGTCTCTCAGGTACAGCTGCGCCACCTCGTCACCAGCCCTATCGCCGGTGTTTCGCACCACGCAGGTGACCTCCAGGCTGTCGCCGACTCCGATCTCCGTGGCGGACAGCCGCAAATCCTCGTAGGCAAAGGTCGTGTAGCTGAGGCCGTGCCCGAAGGGATAGAGCACGCCCTCGACCTGCCCGGCATCGCGGGCCTGTGAGCCGGGATGAGCCGGAAAGTTCATCATCACCTGGCCAACACTCCGGGGAAACGTGATCGGCAGCCGGCCCGACGGGTTCACGTCGCCAAACAGCACATCGGCGAGTGCCGCCCCGCCCTCCTCCCCGGGGAACCACATCTCCACGATCGCGGGAACGTGCCTCGCTGCCCAGTTGACGCTGAGTGGTCGACCGTTGCTGAGCACCAGCACGACCGGTCGGCCGGTTGCGGCCAACGCTTCCAGCAGTTCCTGCTGGTACCCCGGCAGATCGAGGCTTACGCGGCTGGCCGACTCGCGGCACAACTCGTCGGTCTCGCCAAGCACGGCGATGATCACGTCCACTCCGTCCGCCGCCGCGACAGCCTCGGCGATGCCCGCCTGCACCTCCGACGTCGGCGGCCCCTTGAGGACGTCGCTCTCCGGAAAGGCCTCATCCTTCGCGGCCACGCCGCGCACATACCGCACATCGACGGACGCACCCAGCTTGGCCCGGATACCGGCCAGCGGTGTGATGAAGTCCAGCCGCTGTGCGCCGTAGCGCGACCACCATCCATGGGCGTCGTCGGCGAGCGGACCGGCGACAAGGACGCGCCTCAACTCCCTGTTCAATGGGAGCGTGCGTGCGTCGTTCTTCAGCAGGACGATCGACTCGCGCGCCGCGCGCCTCGCCAGCTCGAGATGCGCGGGAGCGCGCACGATCGACTCGGCCGCCGCCGGATCGGCGACGTACGGACGATCGAAGAGACCGAGCTGAAACTTCACGCGCAGCACGTCGCGCACGCGTGCATCGACCACCTCCATCGCGAGCCGCCCGTCGCGCACAAGTTGACGCAAGGGCTCCGCATAGGCCTCGGGGGGCGTGAAGTTCGTCCGGATGTTCAGGCCGGCCTCGACTGCCAGGCGGATCGCGTCCTCCGGGGTGGGCGCGACGCGGTGCTTGGTGTGGATGAACTCCACCGCCGCGCTGTCGGACACGACGTAGCCCCGGAACCCGAACTCCCCGCGCAGGATCTCCGTGAGAAACAGCCGGCTGGCCTGCACCGGGATGCCGTCGTAGTCGTTGTATGAGGACATCACGCCGAGCGCACCGCCATCGCGGATGGCGCGGCGGAAGGGCGGCAGGAACACCATCTGCACCTCGCGCCACGTCACCTGCGGATCGGTGCGAGCCTCGCCGTCGCGCCCGCCCTTGGGCACACTGTAGACGGCGAAGTGCTTGAGCGTGGAGACGACGTCCTGCTCCTGCAGTCCAAGCACCTGCTCGAGCCCGAGTTCGCCGACGAGATACGGGTCCTCGCCGTAGCTCTCGATCACGCGCCCCCAGCGCGGATCGCGCGCGAGGTCGAGCACGGGCGAATAGACATTGGTGTAGCCGAGCGCGCGCGCCTCGCGCCCGGTCACGCGGCCGATCTCGCGCACGAGCGCGCGGTCCCACGCGCTCGCCACGGCCAGCTGCGCCGGAAAGCTCGTCGCCTTGCTGTGCAGCAGGCCCCGGATGCCCTCGTTCGTGAAGTCCACGGGCACGCCGAGACGCGTCCGTTCGATGAACCAGCGTTGCACCTCGTTGATCGCCCGCGCGTGCAGCGACCACGGGAGATCGTGCGCGGGGTCCGGCAGGTTGTTCGTCCAGCCGGTGTTGCCATTGAGATGCTCGTCGATGTTGCCGATGCCGTCCTTCCAAAGACGTGTGTCCCATTCCGCCGTCGGCAACTCGTCCTTCAGCACCCGCGGGAACCCATACAACGTGACCATCTGCGCGGTCTTTTCCTCCAGGGTCATCCGCGCCAGCAGGTCGTCCACGCGACGCTCGAACGGCAGTGTCGGGTCCTCGTAGGGGTCCTTCGTTCCATTCTTGTTCAGGTCGATCCAACCCTCGTGGTAGATCGGCGCGGACGCCGTCCCGCGCACAAACTGGTCGGCCCTGGGAGCGGAGGCGTGCGCGGCGCCCACAAGGACACAACCGGAGACCAGGGCGAGAAGCGAGGCGGGGCAATGGGTCATGCGCCCACGCTGGAGTCGCGCCCCAGGCGGGGCGAGCGAGCCCGAAGCGTCACGTCAACCGCCCGTCTGCGGACGGGCGCAAACATCGTTAACTCACTGGATGGGAATGGTGTGGCCTTTTTCCAACACCGTTAGATGCTTCCCCAACTAGAAACCCGCTGGAAAAACGGTCACGTGTCTGCTTTTTTTCCGGCGCTCGTTTCCCTGCAACCTAAGCTCTGCGTTTCCCACCCAACACATCCATGGCCCTGAAAATCAAACCGTCCAAGGAATGCGCCTTTGACCAGATCTCGCTCGGCGAGGTGATGCTCCGCCTCGACCCCGGCGAGGGTCGCGTCCGCACCGCCCGCTCGTTCACCGCCTGGGAAGGCGGCGGCGAATACAACACCTCGCGCGGCCTGCGCAAATGTTTCGGCTACAAGACGGCCGTCGCCACCGCCTTCGTCGACAACGAGGTCGGCCACCTCATCGAGGACTTCATCATGCAGGGCGGCGTGGCCACCGACTTCATCAAGTGGCGCGAAGACGACGGCATCGGCCGCACCGTGCGCAACGGCCTCAACTTCACGGAGCGCGGCTTCGGCATCCGCGGCGCAGTCGGTGTGCCCGATCGAGGCAACACGGCCGCCTCGCAGATCAAGCCTGGTGATTTCGACTGGGATCACATCTTCGGCAAGCTCGGCGTGCGCTGGTTCCACACCGGCGGCATCTTCGCCGCGCTCTCGGCCACGACGGCCGAGGCGACGATCGAGGCCGTGAAGGCCGCGAACAAGCACGGCACGATCGTGAGCTACGACCTCAACTACCGCCCGTCACTTTGGAAGACGATCGGCGGCCTGAAGAAGGCCCAGGAGGTCAACCGCGAGATCGCCAAGTATGTCGATGTGATGATCGGCAACGAGGAGGACTTCACCGCCTCGCTCGGCTTCGAGGTGAAGGGCGCCGACCACAACATCAGCAAGATCGAGATCGACGCGTTCAAGGCGATGATCGAGACGGCGGTGAAGGAGTTCCCGAACTTCAAGGTGGCGGCCACGACGCTGCGCCGCGTGATCACGGCGACGAAGAACGACTGGAGCGCGATCCTCTGGCACGACGGCAAGTTCCACGAG
>JACSRI010000244.1 GCA_014879845.1 Opitutaceae bacterium | reverse complement strand
TCGCGCAAGTCCGTGCTGCCGGTCTTCGAGAAGAACAACGGCCTGCTCTTCTACCCCGTGCAGTACGAGGGCGAGGAGGAGTCGCAGAACGTCGCCTACACCGCCGAGGCCGTGAACCAGCAGGCCACGCCCGCCGTCGACTACTACCTGGCCGAGGGCAAGAAGAAGTTCTACCTGCTCGGTTCGGACTACGTGTATCCGCAGACCACCAACCTCGTGCTCCTCGAGTACCTGCTCTCCAAAGGCGTGCCACTCGAGAACATCGGCGGCGGTTTCCGCAAGGACGAGTCCGGCAAGATTATCTCCGCCGGCAAGTACACTCCCTTCGGCCACACCGACTACCAGCAGATCGTGGCCGAGATCAAGCAGTTCGCCGCCTCCGGCGACGCCTGCGTGATCTCCACGCTCAACGGCGACACGAACGTGCCCTTCTTCAAGGAGTACGCCGCCTCCGGCCTCACCGCCGAGACCTGCCCGGTGGTGTCGTTCTCGATCTCCGAGGACGAGTTCCGCGGCCTGCCCGCCGCCCAGCTCGTCGGCCAGCTCGGCTGCTGGACTTACTTCCAGTCTCTGGATACGCCCGCGAACAAGAAGTTCGTGGCCAACTTCCAGGCCTGGCTGCAGAAGACCACGGTCCCCGGCATCGTGAAGACCGGCCGCGTCACCTGCTCGCCCATGGTTCTTTCCTACAACGGCGTCTACCTCTGGAAGGCCTGCGTCGAGAAGGCCGGCTCGTTCGACGTCGACGCCGTCCGCGCGGCGTGGAAGTCCGGCGTCTCGTTCGCCGGCCCCGGCGGCACGGTCACGACCCAGCCGAACATGCACCTCACGAAGAACGTCTACATCGGCGAGACCAAGGCCGACGGCCAGTTCAAGATCCTCGACAGCTTCGAGGCCGTCTACGGCGAGCCCTGGCTCAAGGGCAAGTTCCTCAAGTAGACCCGTCCCCGGGCCCCGTCGCCCGGTCCCATCGCCGGTATCCGAGGAGCGGATCCACACGGATCCGCTCCTCGCCGTTTTCCCGTCGCCCCGGCCAAGGGTGAGGCGGCGCGCTTTTTTCGACCAAATCACGCCGCGCCGCCGCCGTGGCCTGAATCCTGCAAACACCCGTTTCACCATCCCCCTCACGGTGAGAAATACGATTCATCGATTCCTGGCGCTCGCGACGCTCGCGCTCACCTGCGCCGGCGTCGGCACCGCCGCCGAAACCGCACGCGAGACGATCGCCCGCGCCGCGCTCGCCGGCAGCGACCGCGCGCAACGCGAGATCATCGGTTCGCTCGCGGGCCGGAGCGATGCCGCCATTCCGGAGCTGCTCGACGCCTGGAAGCGGGACGAGCTCTTTCTCTACGCGCCGGCCGACGGCCAGGCCCCCGTCCCCGTCCAGCTCACCGGCACACCCGACGCAGCCGGCACGCGCACCGCCGTACGGATCGCCGACGGTGCACCCCTGACCGACACCGCCGGCCAGCCCCTGCGCCTCATCCCCTCGGACCTGAAAGCCGTCGAGCACACCAGCGGACTGCGTCGCGCCATGAAGGCCGTGCTCGATCTCGTCGACCTCGGCTCACCCGATCCCGCCACGCGTATCAAGGCCATCGACACACTCGGCAAGGCCCAGGCCGCCGACAAGCTGCCCGTCCTGCGCACCCGCCTGGAATCCGAGACCGACGACGACGTCCGCGACAAGCTCCGCGAGGCGATCGCCCTCATCGAGCTGAAGGCCGCCGACGATGCCACGCGCATCGCCGCACTCGGCGTGCTCGCGGACCTGCACACGCTCGGCAGCGCCGATTTCGTCGAGGCCGCACGACGCGAGGCCGAGACTGCGGGCAGGGCCGAGATCGTCGCCGCCGCACGCACGGCCCAGCGCGCGATCGAGGGTCATCGCTCGATGGTCGACCTCTTCGGCACGCTCTTCCGCGGCGCCTCCACCGGCAGCATCCTGCTCGTCGTCGCGCTCGGCCTCGCCATCACCTTCGGTCTGATGGGCGTGATCAACATGGCGCACGGCGAGATGATCGCGGTCGGCGCCTACACGACCTACCTCGTGCAAAATCTCTTCGGCGCCGGCGTGGTGATCCCGTTCTTCGGGCTGAGCCTCGCCATTCCGGGACTGGGCCTGTCGGGCGGCGCCTACAACGCCTACTTCATCGCCGCGGTGCCCGCGAGTTTTCTCGCCGCCGCGGTCGTGGGTGTCGGGCTCGAACGCAGCATCATCCGCTTCCTCTACCGCCGCCCGCTCGAGAGCCTGCTCGCCACCTGGGGCGTGTCGCTCGTGCTCCAGCAGGTCTTCCGCCTGGTGTTCGGCGCAAACAACGTGCAGGTCTCCAGCCCGAGCTACCTGAGCGGAAACTGGACGATCAACGAGATCATCTTCGGCTGGAACCGCGTCTTCGTCATCGGCTTCGGCATCCTCATCGTCTTCGGCATCTGGCTCGTGCTGACCAAGACGCCGCTCGGACTGCTCATGCGCGCCGTCATGCAGAACCGCGGGATGGCCGCCTGCATGGGTGTGCGCACCGAGCGAGTCAACATGCTCACCTTCGGCCTCGGCAGCGGCCTGGCCGGCCTGGCCGGGGCGTTTCTCTCGCAGATCGGCAACGTCGGTCCGTCGCTCGGGCAGAGCTACATCGTCGACTCGTTCATGGTCGTGGTGGTGGGCGGCGTGGGCAACATCGCCGGCACGGTGATCAGCGCCTTCGGCATCGGCTCGATCGACCAGGTGCTGCAACAGTACCTACCTTCCTGGGCGCCCGGCATGGCCGGCGTGCCGTTCATCGGGAGTTTTCTCCAGAACCTCGCCCAGGACTCCGCCGTCTTCGGCAAGATCCTCGTGCTGGGCATGATCATCCTGTTCCTGCAATGGCGGCCGGCCGGCATCTTCGTCACGCGCAGCCGCAGCCTCGAGGGTTGACCCGATGACCGACACCACCTCGCCCTCCACCTCGGTCAACCGGACCCGTTTCCGCGCCGAACTCTCGGCCGTCGGCGTGATCGCCGTGCTGCTGCTCGTGGTCTTCCCGCTGCTCAACGCCCAGGGCGTCGTGAGCAACTTCACGCTCGGCGTGTGGGGCAAGTACCTGTGCTACGCCCTGCTCGCCCTCTCGGTCGACATGCTCTGGGGCTACACCGGCCTGCTCAGCCTCGGCCAGGCGCTCTTCTTCTCCCTCGGCGGCTACATGCACGGCATGTACCTCATGCGCATGATCGGCGACCTGGGTCAGTACCGGATGCCGATCCCCGACTTCCTCGTGTTCCTCGGCTGGAAGACGCTGCCCGCGTTCTGGGAGCCGTTCGACAGCTTCGCCTTCGCGATGGTGATGGTGGTGCTCGTGCCCGGCGTGCTGTCTTTCCTCTTCGGATACCTCGCTTTCCGCTCCCGCATCAAGGGCGTCTATTTCTCCATCCTCACGCAGGCGCTGACCTACGCGGCGATGATCATGTTCTTCCGCAACAACCTGCTCATGGGCGGAAACAACGGGTTCACCGACTTCAAGTTCATCCTCGGTCATTCGCTCGTCGATCCCGTGGAGGGGCCCAAGACGATGCGAGGGCTGTTCATCGCGACGGGCGTGGTGTTGCTGCTCGTCTACGGGCTGTGCCGCTGGCTGAGCACCACGAAGTTCGGCCTCGTGCAGCGCGCGATCCGCGACGGCGAGAATCGCGTGCTCTTCTCCGGCTACGCGGCCGCGAGCTTCAAGCTGTTCATCTTCGTGCTCTGCGCGCTCATCGCGAGCGTCGGCGGCGCGCTCTACGTGCCACTCGCCGGCATCATCAATCCCGAAGAGATGAAGCCCGAGAAGTCCCTCGAGGCCGTGGTCTGGGTCGCCGTCGGCGGCCGCGGCACGCTCGTCGGCCCGATCCTCGGCGCGGTCGGCGTGAACTGGCTGAAGAGCTGGGCCACCCGCGCGTTCCCCGACCTGTGGCTGATCTTCCTCGGCGCGCTCTTCATCCTCGTTGTGCTCTTCCTCCCGGGCGGCCTGGTGAGCCTGCCATCGCGGCTCGCCCCGCTGTGGAAAAGGTTGCGCGGCCCGTCCGCCGGCACCGAAGCCGCGTCGCCCGCGACCAAGGGCTGAGCATCCGCGAGGCGAGCCACTCCGCCATTCGCATTCCCAACTCCGCATTCCGCCGTGCCTCACCCGATCCTCACCGTCGAAGACGTCACGAAGACCTACGATGGATTCAAGGCCATCTCGAACCTCACCTTCTACCTCTACGAGGGAGAGCTGCGCACGGTCATCGGGCCGAACGGAGCGGGCAAGTCCACGTTCTTCGATCTCATCACCGGCCGCGCGCGGCCCGACACCGGGAAGATCGAATACGGCCCGGTCACGAATCCGCTCACCGACCTCACGCGCTTGAAGGAGTACGAGATCAACCGCCTCGGCATCGGACGCAAGTTCCAGACGCCGAGCGTGTATGTCGACCACAGCGTCTGGGACAACCTCGTGCTCTCGCTCAGGGGCACGCGCGGTGTGTTCGCAACGATTTTCCACCGGCTCGACTCCACGCAGCGCGACCGCATCGATGAACTGCTGAAGCTCATCCGCCTCGCCGACAAGCGTCACTGGAAGGCTGGCCAGCTCGCCCACGGCGAGAAACAGTGGCTCGAGATCGGCATGCTCCTCGCCTCGGATCCGAAGGTGCTCCTCATCGACGAGCCCGCAGCCGGCATGACCGACGAGGAGACGCACCGCACCGGCGAGTTGCTCATCTCCCTCGCGGGCAAGCACAGCCTCGTCGTGGTCGAACACGACATGACGTTCGTGAAGCAGATCGCACGGCAAAACACCGTCACGGTCCTGCACCAGGGTTCGGTCCTTTGCGAGGGCCGCTTCGACGAGGTGCAGGCCCACCCGCGCGTCCGCGAGGTCTATCTCGGCCGCGGCAAGAAGAACTAGGCCACAGCCCTGGGATAACCACAGAGGACACAGAGATGACACAGAGCTGCACAGAGCCGTCATCCGCAGTTCCAGAGTTGCGGACCATGGCATGCGCCGAGACCTCGGGTCACGCCGGGACAGTCATTTGCTCCGAGTTCCTCTGTGCCACCTCCGTGCGCTCTGTGGCTCCCAACTGATCCGATTCGCACCATGGTCGCTCCCGCTCCAGTCCTGAGTCTCTCCTCCGTCGAAACCGACATCGGCGGCTCGCGCATCCTGCGTGGTGTCTCGCTCGAGGTGCACGCCGGCGAGGTAGTCGCCCTCATGGGCCGCAACGGCGTCGGCAAGACGACGACGCTCAAGTCCATCACCGGCGTGCTCGGCATCCGCACGGGCTCGATCCATTTCGATGGGCAACCCATCGCGCGCATGTCCTGCGATGCACGCGCGCGTGCGGGGATCGGCTACGTGCCGCAGGGGCGCGACATTTTCCCGCACCTCACCGTCGAGGAGAACCTGCAGGTCGGCCTCGTCGTCCACGGCCGCCGCGGGGCCGAGGCCAGGCAGGCGCTCGAGCGCGTGTATTCACTTTTTCCCATCCTGAAGGAGTTCCTGCCCCGCAAGGGCGGCGTGCTTTCCGGCGGCCAGCAGCAACAGCTCGCGATCGGCCGCGCCCTGCTTACCGATCCCAAGCTCCTCATCCTCGACGAGCCCACCGAGGGCATCCAGCCCTCGATCATCGACCAGATCGGGGACACGCTCAAGAAGCTCAAGGCCCCCGCCGCGCCCCCGGACGTGATCGAGCGCGCCGCGCACGACGTGCACGAGATCCAGGATGCCATCCGCCAGCTCAAGAAGGAGCACCGCCTCGCCATCCTGCTCGTCGAGCAGTACGTGGACTTCTGCCGCGAGGTCGCCGACCGCTTCTACGCGATGGATCGCGGCGCCGTGACCATCTCCGGCCCGATCGCCGACCTCACCGACGAGGTCGTGCGCGAACATCTGCAGGTTTGAGTTGAACCACAGAGGCACAGAGCACACAGAGAAAACCAACACCTTAGCTCCGACCTCTGTGCGCTCCGTGCCTCTGTGGTGAATCACCCTCCGAAGAAATGCACCTAACCCCACGCGAACGTGAAAAGCTCATGGTCGTCGTCGCCGCCGACCTCGCCCGCCGCCGCCAGGCGCGCGGCGTGAAGCTCAACTACCCGGAGGCGATTGCAATCATCAGCTACGAGATCATGGAGGGCGCGCGCGATGGCCGCGCCGTCGCCGACCTCATGAGTTTCGGCACGACGCTCCTGAAGAAGAGCGACGTGATGGATGGCGTGGCCGAGATGATCCACGAGGTGCAGGTCGAGGCCACATTTCCCGACGGCACCAAGCTGGTGACGGTACACAACCCCATCCGGTGACCCTCTCCATGCAACCCGGCGAAATCATCACACCCAGAAACGCCCCGAAGCTCGCCGCCAACGTCGGCCTCGAGACCCGCACGATCGAGGTGACCAACACCGGCGACCGTCCGATCCAGGTCGGCTCGCACTACCACTTCTTCGAGACGAACGAGGCACTGACCTTTGACCGCGCCGCGACGCGCGGCTTCCGCCTCAACATCCCGGCCGGCACCGCCGTGCGCTTTGAGGCCGGCGACACCAAGCGCATCGAACTCGTCGCCCTCGCCGGAGCACGCGAAGTGCACGGACTGAACGCCCGAGTCAACGGGCCGCTCGACCGCCCGCGCCCGCCCGGGAAGCGGGATTAGTCTGGCAGGCCGCACGGGCGCATCGCTCCATGGCGGGGTACCCACCCCGTCCATGCTCGGCATCGCCATCAACATCGGCCTCCTCATCTGGGTCGCCTCAGCCCATCGCAAGCTCAAGCACGACCTCCTGATCTCCCTGCTCTTCGGCACGGCCAAGGCGGGCCTGTTTTTTGTCTTCTCGGCTGGAGCGATCAACGAGTACGGTCTGTTCGCCATCACACTCAACGCACTCATCCGGGGCCTGCTTTCGTTTCTCACCTGCTGGGGATTCATGGCCCTGCTCGGGCGCACCGATCGGATCGACCTCGAGCACCGCCGCGCCGTCGCCTCGGGCGAGCACCGCAAGAAGCCCGCCATGGTCCTCGAGTATGCCGGGATCGCCGTGTGCGGCGTCCTCTGCGCGCTTTCCTGATCGCTCGCCGACGGTGCACGTTAAACTCGTCACCGCATGGACCGATCGGTCCATGTTCGACGCATGAGCGTTGTGCTAGAAATCGTCTGGTCCGTCAGCCACCCGACTCGATGCACTCGCACCCTGCCAACCACTCCACGACGGTCGCCGTCAATGCACTCTGGTGCCTCCTGATCGCGCTCACCCTGCTGGCCCTCCCGCTCGTCGCCCGCCAGTTCCGCCTCCAGACCGGTGCCGCGCCGCGCGCAACTGAAACGACGCCAGCCGCCCAGTCGCCCTCGTCC
>JACSRI010000079.1 GCA_014879845.1 Opitutaceae bacterium | reverse complement strand
GACCACGATATCGTGGTCGGCTGCACGACGACGGCCACGCCGATCATCACCGCCGCGATGATCCAGGCCGCGGGGCGCTCGCGCCGCATCCGCCCGGTCTTCCTCATCGACCTGGGCATCCCGCGCAATTTCGACCCCGCGACCGCGGAGATCGACTCGGTCTTCCTCTACGACCTCGACGATCTCGCGCGCATCGCGGACGAGAACCTCGCCACGCGCCGCGGCGCCGTCGATCGCTGCCGCCAGCTCGCCGCCGACAAGGCCGGCAAGATCTGGGAAGGCGTCGCCCCGCGACTCCCGCGCACGAGCGGCGACGTAGCCAGGGAGACGATACCCGCCTCCGAGGCCGTGGGCTGAAGCCGGAAGCCGGCTTCACCGGCACGTCTCCCCGCCGACTTGGAGGGCCGCGCTCCCGCGCGGCCAGGATCACCCTTGCGCGACGACACACCGATTCGCCAGCGCAAGCGCGCCCGCTGATGCGGCCGTGCAGGAGCACCGCCCTCCGGGCTGGCGCGTCATCCGCCGACCTGGAGGCCCGCGCGCGGGCGCGCTACTCCACCGTGACCGACTTGGCGAGGTTGCGCGGCTTGTCGACGTCGCAGCCGCGCTCCAGCGCGATGTAGTAGCTGAGCAATTGCACCGGCACGGTCGCGAGCACCGGCAGCGCGGCATCGTGAGCGGCCGGGATGACGATCGTGTCGTCGGCCAGGCCGTCGGGCAGCGCGCAGTCCTCGGTGTGGATGAGGATCACCTTACCCCTGCGCGCCTTCACCTCCTGGATGTTGGACACGACCTTCTGCAGGATCTCGCCGGAGCTCGCGAAGAACACGCTCGGGCACTGTTCGCTGATCAGCGCGATCGGACCGTGCTTCATCTCAGCCGCCGGATAACCCTCGGCATGGATGTAGGAGATCTCCTTGAGCTTGAGTGCGCCCTCGAGCGCGATCGGGAACATGGCCTGGCGCCCGAGGAAGAGGAAATCCGCATGCTGCGCGTACTTGGCGGCGATGGAGCGGATGTGTTCGGCCTGCGCGACGATCTTCTTCACGTGACCCGGCGCCTCCTTCAGGGCCTTCACGATCTCCACGCCGTCGGCGTAACTGAGGTCGCGCATGCGCCCGAGGTAGAGCGCAAGCATCGCGGCGATGAGGATCTGCGACGTGAACGCCTTGGTCGAGGCCACACCGATCTCGGGCCCGGCGTGCTGGTAAATGCCGCCGTCGGACTCGCGCGCGATAGTCGAACCCACGACGTTGGTGATGGCGAGGCAGCGGTAGCCCTTGCGCTGCGCCTCGCGCAGCGCGGCCAGCGTGTCGATCGTCTCGCCCGACTGGGAGACGACGAAGACGAGCGTGTTCTTGTCGAGCGGCGCGTTGCGGTAGCGGAACTCGGAAGCGTACTCCACCTCGACCGGGATGCGCGCGAACTTCTCGATCAGGTATTCAGCCACCAGACACGCGTGCCAGGCCGTGCCGCAGGCGGTGAAGACGATGCGGTCGACCTGCCGCAGCTCGTGCGGGGTGAGATTGAGGCCGCCGAACTTGGCCGTGCTGCCGTCGTCGGAGAATCGACCGCGCATCGCGTTCTCGAGCGACGCCGGCTGATCGAAGATCTCCTTGAGCATGTAGTGCGCGAAGTCGCCGAGCTCGGCGTCCTCGACGGTCCACGTGACCTGGTCGATCTTGGCCTCCACGCCGTACTCGGCCGTGGTCATGACCTGGAATCCCTCGCGCGTGAGGTGCACGACCTCGTCGTCCTTGAGGTAGACGACGTTGCTGGTGTGCGTGACGATGGCCGCGACATCCGAAGCGAGCAGGTATTCGCCGGTGCCGACGCCGAGGATGAGGGGCGAGCCCTTGCGCGCGCCGACCATCTCGTCGGGGCAGTCCGCGCAAAGCACGGCGATGCCGTAGGTGCCCTCGACGTGCAGGAGCGACTTGCGCACGGCTGTGAAGAATCGCGTCCGATCCGGCGTGCCCTCCGTCTCCTTGGCGTAGTGGTAGGCGATGAGATTGCAGAGCGCCTCGGTGTCGGTCTCCGACGAGAAGGTGTAGCCCTTCGTCGTGAGGAAGCGCTTCATGTCGGCGTAGTTTTCGATCACGCCGTTGTGGACGAGCGCGATCTTGCCGTCGCTGCTGATGTGCGGGTGGGCGTTGGCGTCGGTCACACCACCATGGGTGGCCCAGCGCGTGTGGCTGATGCCAAGCGTGCCCGGGAAGGTCGACTTGGCCGCAGCCTTGGTGAGGTTGGCCACGCGCCCGACCGTCTTGGCCAGCTGGAATCCCTCCTGCGCATAGACCGTGAGGCCAGCGGAATCATAGCCGCGATATTCGAGGCGCTTGAGGCCCTCGAGGAGGATACGCTTGACGGGTTGTTTGCCGATGTAGCCGACGATGCCGCACATGGAGTTGAATCGCTGGGAAAGACGTTGAGGTGGTCCGGGGAAGGTCGGGCGCTCAAGCGAGTCCGCACCTTGTTTTCACCCAGACTCTTCGCAATCCCCAAACTTCAAGGAAACCCCGGCCGGACCGGTCGGAGCCGTCTGCGGCGAATACTCAGCCCGCGGTCGCCGGCCTGCCTCACCACCCACACAACGTCGCGATCGCGTCGGCTGAGCCGTCGCGCTTCCAGCCGTCGAGCTGCGCCTGATCCTTGAGCTGCTGGCCACGCAGACGCGGCACGACCGCGAAGGCGCTCGGGCAATCCGGCAGGGCGGTCATATCCCCCCAAAGCTTCTCAAATTGCGCGACCGGAAAGACGTCCTCCTGGCCATGGCCCCAGCGTTTCTTCACGTCCTTGAGGGTCACGTAGGTGGGCAACCGCGCGCCCAACGTGCGCACCGCGGCCTCGACCTTGCCCGAGTCGTCGAGGTCGCCGCGCGCGAGGCCGAAGAGTGCGAGCATGCGGTCGATGTCGACCCAGTTGGTCGCGGAGTTGTAGGTGCTGAGCTGAAACTCGTCCTCCTCGCGCGGCAGCGCCATACCCTCGACGAGGCGCAGGCTGCCATCGATGCGGGCGAGGCCGCCGCCGCGGTCCTCGAGTCGCTTGGTGATGACCTCGAAGGACATCGCCGCGCCGTTCTGCAGATGCCATCCGAGCAACACCGGATCGATGCCGGCGCCGAGCGTGTCGATATTGTGCACGAGCAGCGTCGTGAGCGACGGCTGCTCGCGCAGGAGGTCGCGCAGCACGCCGTTCTTGAGCATATTCGGCACCTCGAACCAGTGGCCGACGGGATGCAGGCACTGCGAAGGCACGTTGTCGGTGTAGTCGCTCCCCTCGCCCGCCGAGCGCGCCCAGTTGATCAAGGCCTGCCTCAGGCTCTCGCGCACCTTCTGCTTCTGCTCGTCGAGTTTCTGCTGCGCGGTCTCCTCCCAGGCGAAGATCAGGTCGCGCGCCATCGGGACCATGCGCAGGCCGATCGATCGACCCGGTGAGAGAAACACCTCGCGCCCGAGCGCGTCGCCAAGGTGGGCGCGCGCCCACTGCTCGGTCGCAGCATGCGTCATGTGGCTCGTGGTGAAGACATGCGGCACGCGCACGCCGGCCTCACGCGCCGCGCGCGCGGTTTTTGCCAGATGCACCTCCATGAAGTTGCGATGGCGACCGCCGAACTTGTTGAAGGGATGCAGCGCCTTGGCCACGCCGGCGCCCTGCGTCCAGCGACTGCCGACACCGGCGGCAAAGGTCACGACACCCACGCGCCCGGCGCGCAGCGCGTCGAGCCCGGCCTTGCGTAGAGCTTCGGTGCCATCGCGTTCGAGATCGAAGAGCTCGGCCGCCGGGACATCCTCGATCCTCGTGCGCGCCGGCAGCCGATTCATGGCGAGCCCGATGCGTCCCATGCGCAAATCCGTGCGGATCTGCTCGTGCTGGGCGCGGTCGAAACCATTGGCCGCGAGCATCCCGTCGAGCGCCGCAGCGCTCCGCGATGAACCGCCGCTGCTGGGCAGCAGGCGGTCGAGCAGCGGCTGTGCCGCGCCGGCGAAGGCCGGATGCTCGCGACAGGCCTGCGCGAACTGCTGCAGGTCGATGCGTTGCCCGGGCCGCAGGTTGCGCGCCTCCGTACGCATCGCACCCGGGAGCGCGAAGTGATAGTAGGCCACAGGAAACAACGCCGCCGGGCCGCGCAGCAGCTCGGCCATCGTGCCGTTCTCGTTGATGGCAAAATCGTAGACGACCGGGTCCATCGCGAACGGCAGGGCCGACTGCAGTTCGCGCTTGGCCGTCGTCATGATCTCCTGGAGACGCTCCTGACCCTCGCGGTGGCGGTGCGGCGCGAAGATGAAACCCATGCCGCCGCCCGACATGCCGCCGAGCATCCAGAAACCCCAGAAGTCGTCGCCGAAGGCCGCGCGTGTGCGCTCGATCAGCGTCTCGGTGTAGCGGTTGGTCACCCAGGGGATGATGGTCTGGAGCGGTCCGAAGAAGTTGTGCGTGAGCGACTGCCCGAGCGCGCGGATGTCGCCCGCCTTGAGCTGCGCGATGATCGTGTCGAGCAGCCCGGTAGCCTCGAGCCGGCCGCGCCAGTCGGCCTCGCCGCGCAGCAGGTATTTCTCGGTCACCATCTCGAGGATCGGGCCGACGTTCTGCGCCATGCCGCCGTGCACGAGCACGAGCGAGTCCTGCAGCTTCCGTCGGGCCTCGTCGCTGATCTCGTCGCGCCCGAAAACACGATGCTGCGGCAGCAGGCAGCCGCGGCTGATGCCAAACTCAGAGTCGCCGGACTGGGCGCCCACCCCCTCGATGAGCTTGATCCCCGGCCACACGCCGCCGGAATCCTGCCAGCCGCCACCCGAGCCGCCCAGCCACTCGCCAAGGATTGCGCGCGCCGCGACCACGCGGCGCTCATCCTCGGTCAGCGGCCCCTCGAGCGATTTGGTCTGGCCGGTCGCGCGCATGCACACGGCGATGAGCGCGCCGAGCAGGTTCGTGGACACGGCGAGGCGCGAGCCCTTCGGTATCCGGTTCACGGAGCTGACGATCTCGATGCCGTGGCCCGGCGCGATCAAACGCCCGAAGAGGTCGGCCAGACTCATGCCGGAGCGTTCGATGCCGGGCGGCACCAGTCCCGCCGCGATGACCGCGGCCTTGAGCAGCCCGAGGTAATCGCGGGCAAAGTCAAAGACCTCGTCGATCTCGCGCAGCTCGACCGTGGCCTCGAGGTCGACACTGGTCAGCCGCAGCACCGGCTCGTCGATGATGCGCAGGCAGGCCTCGATGGGCGGACGCGGCTCGGCATCGCGGCCGTGCACACCGAGGTCGACAGAGACGTTGAGCACACGAGCGCCTTCGGGATAGTCCATCCCGAGGAAAAAGATGTCGCTCCAGCCCGAGTGCGACAGGTCCATGCGCACGGCCGTACGCTCGCGCAGGATCGGCAACGGACCTCCCGCCTCGCGTTCGAGCATCTCGCGCCGCACGCGCAGGGGATGATCCGCCGGGTGTCCCATGCGAAACATCCAGGTGTTGCCGGTGGTCGAACGCACGGTCGCGCGGACCTGGTCGGCCAGCGTCTGAAAGGCGAGTTGGTGGTACGACGCCGCGAGCGCGCTCGAGAGCGTGTCGCTCGCACCCTCCGCCGCCTGCGCGCGCAGGAACACCGTGATCGCCTCCTCGAAGCGGCGGTCCAGCAGGTGCACATGCCCGTCGAACGGCACGCGCCCGCTCACCGGAAACCCGCTGCAGCGCGGCAGATGGAAGCGATGGATGGCGTAGAGGAAGAAAAGCGCGCGCACGCGCCGGTAGAGGTTGGCCTCGCCGTGGCGGTAGCGCTCGAGTGCCTCGGTATCCGCCAGCAACGCACGCCAGCCCCGGCCGGCGATGACCGATTCCAGCGGACGGTCGCGCATGGCGGGATCGTCCGAGGTGATGATGTCGATGAGTGAAGCCATCGGGAATCAGCCCTGGGCGAGTTGCTCGACGAGCTGGCGCAGGACGAGGTCCCGATCACGGCCGGCGAGCGAGAGCGCGAACTGCGCGAAGAGCACGCCGTAGGCCGCGCCGATGTCGTAGCGGCGACCGGACACCTCGAAAGCGAGATACTTCTGGCGGCCGGCGAGCGCATGCAGCGCGCTCGAGAGCGCGAAGCCCTTGCCGGCGCTCGCCGCCTCGAGTTCACCAAGCAGGTCGAAGATCGCGGGCGTGAGCACGTGCATGCCGAAGAAACACAGGTAATGGCCGGCGCGCAGGCCGGGCACGAGCAGGCGCTTCTCCGCCTCGGTCGGGCTCGGCTTCTCGATCACCGCCTCGATCTCGTAGAGCTTGCGCCCTCCGGGCACCAGGCGGCCTCCGACGGCTCCGAAATACGGCAGCTGGCTCTCGCGCGTCGCCTGCACCGCGCTGACGGCGGCTCGTTCGGCCACCGCCACCTCGATGAGCTGCTTCGCGCAGCCCGTGCCCTCCTTCGAAGTCGTGAGGTAGAGGTGATCGCCCACGAGGTGGAGGAAAGCATCCTCGCCCGCGAGCGCGGCGCGTCCGAGCAGGACAGCGCGTCCGTAGCCGCGCGCGCCCGATTGCTCCACGAACTGGATGCGCGAGCGGAACTCACCGGCGGCCGTCGCGTAGGCCTCCTGGTCACCTGGACAGACGATGACGACAAACTCCTCGATCCCGGCATCGTGCGCCTCCTCGAGGATGATCTGCAGGGCGGGCTTGGCCACACCCTCCTGGTCGATGAGCACCTGCAGGGGCAGCGTGCGCTGCGCGGGGTTCGCCGCGGTGATGAGGGCCTTGCGGATTTTCATGCGTGGAACGGGATCGGTGAAAGACTACGGAGGGTCCACATCGGCGCGCCATCTCGAAGCGCGAGGACGCGCCCTCTCCTCCCCGTGGAGCCAGCCGGTCGATGACTCAACGCTTCGACTTTGGCGAGGTGACGTAGGAGAGAAGAAACGAGAGATCCTTGAGCACCTCCGCGCCACCGCGCACGAGGCAGGCCTCAGGGGCCTCGGCGACCGCGACCGGGCGCAACAGCGCCGCAGCCACGAGTTCGCGAAATCCTGGCAGACGCGCATACGGCCCGACGAGGACGGTAGAAACCGCCTCCGCTGCCACACGTTTTTCCAGCGGCACAGTCTCAAAGGCACGGCGATGATTCCACGCGAGCAGGTGTTGGAAAGGAAGGGTCAGCCGCCGCAGATCCGACTCGTCCACCGAGGTCGCGGTGAGCCGGCCGGTGCCGATCTCGGTCAGCCACGACTCCCAGCCGATCGCGTCCGTCCCGGTGAGACCGCGCTTCAGGATCTCGCCATGCAATCGCTCCACATCCAGGGCGACCCTTCGGGTCGCAAGCACGTGCAGGACGATGTCGTCGAGCAGCCGCGAGACGCCCTGTTCCATCACAAAGTCCGCGACCAATCCCGCGAGCGCGATGACACCGAACGAAACAGTGTGGCGATCCAACACCAGGATGGATTTCGGCGCCGGTTCTTCCACGGCGAGTCCGCATCCAATGGCCGCAGCCATGCGCGGCTCGAGAAACATCACGGCCCGCGCACCCGCCGCCAGGACGACGGGCTTGAGGAACGAACGCATCCGGGCCTCGGCTACGCAGACGATGCGCGGCGGGAAGATCGAGGTCTGACGCGCCGTCTTGCGGAGGAAGTAGCGGAGAAACTCCGACCACGCATCCACGTCGTTTCCGCCGCTCTGCGTGTCCAAGAGCCTGAGCACGGCGATGTTCGCAGGCTCATTTCTCCACATCGCCCGCGCCTCCTCCCCCGCGGCGAGGACCTTGCGCGTCGTGGCATGCACGGCGACGTAGGCAGGCATACGCACGGGCTCCTCGCGTGGGTTTCGCGACAGCCACACGGCATCGCCGCACAGGGCCAGCGCCAGGTCGTTCTTCAGGAACCGGGCCAGCATCTCAGGCGACAACGCGGGACCGGCATCCGATCACTCCCCCACCCACTTGAAGATGACCGTGGCGATCGGCGGCAGGACCAGCTCGGCGGAGTAGTTGAACCCATCGGCCGGTACATCCGACACGCGCACGCCGCCGCCGTTGCCGGCATTGGAGCCGCCGTAGTACTCGGAGTCGGTGTTGACCACCTCGCGCCACTGGCCGCCGCGCGGGAAGCCCACGCGGTAGGCCTCGCGGAGCACGGGCGTGTAGTTGCCCACCACGACGAACATGTCCCCGGTGACCGGGTCGTGCCGGAGGAAGGAGATCACGCTCGCGTCCGCGTCGTTGCAGTTGATCCAGCGGAAATTCTGCGGGTTGAAGTCGTTGGCGTGGAAGGCGGTCTCGGTCGCATAGAGTTTGTTGAGGTCGCGCACGAGGCGGCGCACGCCCTCGTGGTCGAGGTACTCGAGCAGGTGCCAGTCGAGGCTGCCGTCGTGTTTCCACTCCTGCGACTGGCCGAACTCCGAACCCATGAAGACGAGCTTCTTGCCCGGCCAGGCCCACTTGAAGCCGTAGAGCGCGCGCAGGTGGTGCGACTTCTCGGTGATCGAGCCGGCCGCCATCTTGAAGAGCATGGACGCCTTGCCGTGCGTGACTTCGTCGTGTGAATACACGAGGACGAAGTTCTCGGCGTACTGGTAGAGCATGCCGAAGGTGAGGTCGTTGTGGTGCCAGCGGCGGTAGATCGGGTCCTTGGAGAAGTAGCGCAGGGTGTCGTGCATCCAGCCCATGTTCCACTTCAGGTCGAAGCCGAGGCCGCCCTGCTCGACGGGCTTGGAGACGCCCGGCCACGCGGTCGATTCCTCGGCGATGGTGAGCACGCCGGGAAAGAGGCGGTGGACGAGCTCGTTGACCTGCTTGATGAACGCGATGGCCTCGAGGTTTTCCCGGCCGCCGTAGCGGTTGGGTATCCACTCGCCCTCCTTGCGGGAGTAGTCGAGGTAGAGCATCGAGGCCACGGCGTCGACGCGCAGGCCGTCGATGTGGTAGCGCTCGAGCCAGGCGACGGCGTTGGCCACGAGGAAGCCGCGCACCTCATTGCGCCCGTAGTTGAAGATGAGCGTGCCCCAGTCCTGATGCGCGCCCTGGCGCGGGTCGGCGTGCTCGTAGAGGTGGGTGCCGTCGAAATGCTCGAGGGCGAAGCTGTCGCGCGGGAAATGCGCGGGCACCCAGTCCATGATCACGCCGATGCCGCGCTGGTGCATGTAGTCGACGAAGAACTTGAAGTCGTCGGGCGTGCCGAAACGGTGCGTGGGCGCGAAGAATCCAGTGACCTGATACCCCCACGAGCCGTCGAAGGGATGCTCGGCCAGCGGCATCACCTCGATGTGGGTGAAGCCCATCTCGATGACATAGTCGGCGAGCAGCGGCGCCATCTCGCGGTAGCTGAGCGGACGGTTGTTGTCCTCGAGCAGGCGGCGCCACGAGCCGAAGTGCACCTCGTAGATGGAGATGGCGCGGTCGGTCGTGTGATGGCCCGCGCGCTTCTTCAGCCACCCCTCGTCATGCCAGGTGTAGCCGGCGTCGGCGTCCCAGACGATCGAGGCGTTGTTCGGGGGCGACTCGAAGTAGGTGCCGTAGGGATCGCTCTTGAGCCGGATGGAGTCGTCGGCGGCGAGGATCTCGAACTTGTAGAGTTCGCCCTGGCTGAGGCCCGGAATGAACAGCTCCCACACGCCGGACGTGCCGAGCGTGCGCATGGGATGGTAGCGGCCGTCCCAGGTGTTGAAGTTGCCCACCACGGAGACGCGCTTGGCGTTGGGCGCCCAGACGGCGAAGGCCACGCCCGGGACGCCTTCCACGACACGCAGGTGCGCGCCGAGCTTGTTATGGATGTAGTTCTCGTTGCCTTCGGCGAAGAGGTAGAGGTCCTGGTCGCCGAGCGTCGGCAGGAAGGAATACGGATCGAAAAACTGCCGGATCTCGCGCGTCGGGGTCTCGATGCGCAGTCGGTAGCGGAAATGCTGCGCGCGGTCGGGTATCACGACCTCGAAGAACCCTTCCTTGGCGAGGCGCTTCATCGGGTACGTGCGGCGCTCGGCGCTCTCGACATCGAACACCTCGCACGACTCGGCGCGCTGCAGGAAGGCCCGCACGACCAGGCCGGGGCCCGTGGGCGTCTGGCACGCGTGCATGCCGAGCAGGTCGTGGGGAGCGGCGACGCGGGCGTCGAGGAAGGCGTTGAGTTCGTTCTTGGTGATGATCACGGCGGGAAGGTCTGGTCGTTGGGAGACTCGATGCGTCCCCGCCAACGCGGGCGACGGCCCTCAAGCTAGGCCCGTGCCCGAGCCCGGTCTAACCAATTTCGCCTCCGGCCGTCGCCGTGCCGCGGGCTTGTCATGCCACACGATCAGCCCATGCTCCCACCGGCGCCTGCGCCGGCCCCGCCTCTCCCATGGCCTACGTCGTCACGGACAACTGCCTCGACTGCAAGTATACAAGCTGCGCCGCAGTCTGCCCGGTGGATGCCTTTCGCGAGGGACCCGACCGGCTCTACATCGACCCGGAGGCGTGCATCGACTGCAACGCCTGCGTGCCCGAGTGTCCGGTGCACGCGATCTATGCCGAGGCGGATGTCCCGCCGCAATGGGCCGGCGCCCTCGAGCTGGCCCGCCGCGTGGCGTCGACGTTTCCCGTCATCACGGTGACCAAGGCCGCGCTCAGGGGACCGCGCTGCGTCGATCCGGAGGCCGGGTGAACGGCCGTTCCCCGTCCGGCTGAGTGAATTCCGCAGGGCACCGGACGCCCGGGCACTTGTCACTCGACTTCGCCTAGGTCGGTTTGAGACTCCGCCGGCTTGGCCCGCATGTCCCGGAAGCTCCGCGCATCTCTCCATCTCCTCCCGGCGATCCTCATCGCGGCCTCCGGCACGTCCGCTCTCCGGGCCCAGGCGAACGCCGATGCGCCGGCGGCCGCGACGGCTCAGGAAACACCGGCCGCCGCAGCCCGACCCCAGCCTTTCGAGGTCACGGCGGATGACCCGCTCATCATCGACCTGAAGACCGGCGAGGGCGTGCTGCGCAAGAACGCGCGTTTTGTCATGCCGCCGTGGATTCTCACGGCCGACGAGATCCGCGTGAACTACAAGACCAACGAGGCCTTCGCCTCCGGTCACATCGTGCTCATGCAGCCGGGCCTGCGCGTGCTGGCCGAGACGGCGCACTACTGGGACGCGACACGGGAGATCGAGGTGACGGATTTCCGCTTCGGCCGCCCGCCGATCCACGTCGAGGGCCGGCGCGCCCACGGCACGGCCGAGGTCATGCAATTCGAGGACGTGACGCTGATCTACGGCGAACCCAATTTCCTCGCCCCGCGGGCCACGGCTTCGCGGCTCACCTTCTACGCGAAGGAGGAGCGCATGGAGGCGCACATGCTGCGCGCGGGTTTCGGCGTGCTTCCCGTCGTCGCCATGACCGGTATGGCGCGCGACATCCATTTTCCGAAGCTGGAGTGGGAATCCCGCGCGGGCCTGGACAGCACGCTCGGCCTGCATGTGGGCGCGAGTGTCTACGCGCCCCTGCAGCCGGCCTTCCGCCCCGGCATCAACCTCGACCTCTTCTCCAAGCGCGGCGTCCTCGTCGGCCCGGGCCTGCGCTACGGCACCGACCGCGCCCCGCACTTCACCTCGGGTGCGACCGATTTCGCCTGGATCAACGACTCCGGCGACCCGGGCCAGGATTCGCTCGGCCGGCCGATCGAGGATGACCGCTACTTCTGGACGTGGGAACACCACACCCACGCCGAGGACCGGCAGTGGTCGCTCAACGGCGTGATGGGCCTGTGGAGCGACTCGGCCGTGGTGCGCGACTTCCGCGACGACCTCTTCCACCGCAACCAGGAGCCGGATACGTTTGTCGAGGGCTCGCTCAACGGCACGAGCTACATCCTCTCCGCCTTTGCCCGCGCGCAGGTCAACGACTTCCAGCTCGGCGTGGCCCGGCTGCCCGAGGCGCGCTTCGACCTGCTGCCGCTCGCGCTCGGCCAGACCGGCGCGCTGCTCGAGATGCAGGCCAGCGCGAGCGCGCTGACCGAGGACACACCGGGCACGAACCTCTCGACCGAGACCGACCGCTTCGACGCCTACGCCGCCGTCAGCCGCACCTTCAGCTCGCCGTCCACCCTGAGTTTCACGCCTGTCGTGGGCGGCCGCGTGACGCACTACACGCGCGCGGAGAATGGGCGCGACACCTACACGCGCGGCCTCGGCGAGGTCGGCTTCGACTCGGGCTTCCGCGCGTGGAGCGTGAAGGAGTTTGAGAAACCCGTGCTCGGACTCACGCGCGTGCGGCACATCGTCAAGCCGACGCTCCAATACCGCTACGTGCCCGAGGCCGACAAGGGCCGCGACTACATCCCCGACCTCGACCGCGCCGCCTTCCTCACGCGCCTGCAGCCGCTCGGCCTCGGCGACCGCCGCGACATCGACGACCTCGGCGAGGTCGACGTCGTGCGTCTCGGCCTCGCCAATACCGTCGAGGCGCAGCGCGAGGACTACGGCTCCACGCGGCTTTTCGAGCTCAACTTCGCCGCCGACATCCACCTCGATGACAGCCACGACGGCGACAGCACGTCCGACCTGCAGACCGAGCTGCGCGTCACGCCCGCCGGCTGGTTCGACACGTGGCTCTTCCTGCGCAACGACCTCGAGAACCTCGAACTCAACGAACTCAACCTGCGCGTGATGCTCGTCGACAGCACGGTCTGGTCGCTGGGATTCGACGGCAACTACCTGATCGACGACATCGGCCAGGTCCGGCTCTTCGGCCGCGCCGCGCTCAACGAAGCGGACGAGATCTACGGTCGCATCGTCTACGACACGCGCGAGAGCCGCTTCAACGAGATCCGCATCGGCCTCAGCCGCCGCGTCACCCAGAACTGGCAGCTCGGCCTCGGCGCCGTCTGGCGCGACGGCCAGACCCGCGAGAGCGACTTCGGCCTCAAGGCCGAGGTGCGTTTCCTGACGTTCTGAACGCAGACATTTCGATCCGGTCCCGGAGTTCACAGAGGAGGCACAGAGAACACGGAGCGCGTCCTGAAACCTCGCAGCGAACGAGCGACGAACCCACCCGGCGTCCCTGCGCCGGGGCAGGAACTCCCGATGAGGAGATCTCGGTGAACTCCCGTTCGAATCTCCGTGCACTCTGTGGCCGATCCGATCGGACTCACCTGACATGAACCCGCGCATCCTCGAGAACCAGCGGCGCACCTTGCTCGCACTTATCCGCGCGCTCGAGCCACAGCTCGTGCCGGGGCGACCGTTTGCCGCGGAGATCCGCAGCGAGCTCGCGCGTCACGACGGCTTCGGCTCGCGCGACCGCCGGCTCTACCGCGAGCTGATCTACACGTGGCTGCGCTACCGCCCGTGGTTTGACCGCGCGCGCGCGAAGAACGATGCCGCCGCGGCCGACCTGTTCATCGCCCTGAGCGGCGACGCCCCGGAGGTCGCCACGCTCCACGCCAGCCTCTCCCTGCCGGAAGGCCGCGCCTTCGCACGCCGGCCCGGACCCGCACTCTTCGAACAACTGCGCGTGCTCATTCCCGATGTGCCGTTCGAGCCGCGGGAGTTGTTGCCCAGCTGGTTCGAGTCGCATTGCCCGGCCCTCTTGGGTGAGGCGGAACTCGCCTGCCACCTCACCCGGCCGCCCTTCTGGCTGCGCGCACAGCGTGGCACGGGCCTCGAGCTGGTGCAAGAACTCGGTCGTACCGGCATCGAGGCCACCGCGTCCACGCGCCTGCCCGCCGCCGTGCGCGTGAACAGCTACGTCGACCTCGAAAAACACCCACTCGTCGAGCAGGGCCGCGCCGAAGTGCAGGATATCGGCTCGCAGGCGCTGCTCATGCTCGTGGCGCCACAGACAGGCTCGCGCTGGCTCGACCTGTGTGCCGGAGCCGGCGGCAAGTCCCTGCAACTGGCCACGCTGCTCGGCCCGTCGGGCCGGGTCCACGCCCACGACATTCGCCGTGACGCACTCATGGAGCTGCGCCGCCGCGCGCATCGCGCCGGCCTGAAGAACATCGAGATCGAGGGCGTGCTGCCGGACGAGGTGACTGCCCGTTTTGATGGCGTGCTCGTCGACGCCCCGTGCAGCGGATCAGGCACGTGGCGGCGCCACCCGTTTCTCATCCATCAGACCACCCCGACGCAGATCAACACCCACGCCCGCACCCAGGCCACACTCCTGCGGCGCGGCGCCAACTACGTCGCTCCGGGCGGACGGCTGGTTTACGCGACCTGCTCGCTGAGCCGCCGCGAGAACGAGGAGGTGGTCACCGCGTTCGTGAAGGAGTTTCCCGAATTCACCCTCGAGGCACCGGCGCCGGTGGCCGGCCTCAAGCCCGAGCCCGCAGGCTGGCTCACGATCCTGCCCTCGGCCCTCGACAGCGACGGGTATTTCCTCGCCTGCCTGCGACGTTCGTAAGGCGGGCGCCCCGGCCCGCGAGCTCCGTCGGCGACCACCCCGATTCTGTCTCCGCTGCGCGGTGGCCGCGGAGACGGGCTGAGGGTCCCGTCTCCCTCGGAATTTTTGTTTGCCGCCCGCTCCCTGCACCCGATCTTCGGGGCATCGTGGTAGCCGACGCCGCCGATCCTCGCATCCGCCTTCCCATCTTCGAGGGACCGCTCGACCTGCTCCTCTTCCTCATCCGGAAGAACGAGGTCGATATCTACGACATTCCCATCGAGTCGGTGCTCAAGCAGTACCTGTCGGTCCTCTACACCATGCAGGAGCTCCAGCTCGACGTGGCCGGCGAGTTTTTCGTCATGGCCGCCACGTTGATGGAGATCAAGAGCCGCATGCTCCTGCCCAAGGACCAGCAGGCCGTCGCCACCGAGGGCGAGGACGAGGAGCCGATCGACCCGCGCCTCGACCTCGTCCACCAGCTCATCCAGTACAAGCGCTTCAAGGACGCCGCCGGCGATCTCGCCCGCCTCGCTGAGAATCAACAGAACTCGATCTCGCGCGAGAGCATCGCGGGCTGGGCCGCTCCCGCCGAGGACCGCCCACTCACCGGCGTGGACCGCATCGAGGTGTGGAATGTCTTCAACACCGTGCTGCGTCGCCTCGCCGAGCGCCTCGTGGTGGGCGAGATCAACGACGAGCGCGTCACCATCGTCGACCAGATGGAGCACATCCTCGGGCGCATCGAGCGCGAGGAGACCTTCGCCTTCAGCTCGCTCTTTCCCGGGCCGGTCAGCCTCCGCACCCTCGTCGTCACCTTCCTCGCCGTGCTCGAGCTCACGCGCCTCAAGCGCCTGCGCGTGCGGCAGGACGCGTCGTTCTCGGAAATTCTCTGCCTCAAGTGGACGGAGACGCCGCCTCCCGAGAAACCCGCCGAGCCCGCCGTCGTCTGAGTCCTACTTCCGTTCATTCGCGATGGGAGACACACGATCCACCCGCAAGGGCCATCTCCTGGGCGTCGGCCTCGACAACGAGGACGGTCACAAACGCATCACCCGCGCGGAGGATTTTTCCCTCGTCGGCGGCTCGGCCGAGACGCACGAGCGCATGACCGAGACCGCGATGAAGACCTTCGAGGAACTCAAGGCCCGCGGAAAATCCATCCACAACGTCGAGCCCAAGGAGCTCGCGGAGATCGTGCACAAGTCCACGCCGCCAGCCTAGTCTGCCGCGAGCCCGCCCAGGGCTCCGTTCCGCTCCGTCGCCGCCCCATGGTCGCGCCCAAAGACGACACCCCCGAATCCACGCCGCGCGTGCCCGCCCCCGGATCGTTCACGCCCCGTGTGCGCCCGGCGGCGATCGCCGGCGACACGGCGCCGGCCGGCGCGAGCTTCGCGCGCCCCACACCCGCGCCCCTGCCGGATCGCGGTGCGCCCCTGCTCCTTTTCATCACACTTGCGGCCGCCCTGCTCGCCGTTACCTTCACCATCCTCATCGCTTCGAAACTCTGATCCATTCCATGGTCGCCAACATCGAAAACCTCACCAAATCCAATTTTCAGCCGACGATTGCCGCTGCGGGCGCGACGCCGGTGCTCGTCGACTTCTGGGCCCAGTGGTGCGGCCCGTGCAAGATGATCGCCCCGGTGCTGCAAGAGGTGGCCACCGAACTCGCCGGCAAGGTGAAGGTCTGCAAGGTCGACATCGACGACCACGGCGATATCGCCGCGCAATACGGCATCCGCGCCATCCCGACCCTCATGGTCTTCAAGAATGGCCAGGTCGTGGAAAACAAGGCCGGCACCATCTCCAAGGCCGATCTCAAGGCGATGCTCGAAAAGCACGTCGGCTGAGTCGCCCTGGCCGACCATCCGCCCTCACCCGAATTTCCAGCCCCGTCGGCCTCGCGTGCCGACGGGGCTTTTTGTCTTCCGCCACCGCCACGCGCCCGCCGCGCCATCGCAGGGCGCTACGGCGCTTCGGATTTCCTCTCAGGCGTACCCTGATGGCCCACGTCCGTGCCGCCCCGCACGCGCTTGCGGCGCCGCACCGATGGTCCCCGCAACCGGGATTTGATACAGTCCCCACGTGCACTCCCCCCACCACACCCTGGCCCGCGAGGCCGACCGCGTCGCCAACCGCATCTGCAAGCGGCGCCTGATGAACGCCTCGCTCGCCGCCGCCGCCGCCTGGCTGACCTACGTCAACCCGCTCACCTTCCAGGTGCGCACCGAAGGCGGCTGGGCCTGGCTCACGGCCGTGGTGGTCGCGTCGCTCGCTGCCGGCGGTTTCGCGCTCTGGTCAATCACGGCCGGCGACCGCCGCGCGTGGATGCGGGCCTTCCACGCTGCGACCCGCGATCAACTCGGGACCGCGACCAACGAGTCCTGATCGACGACTCCGATCCGGGTTGCCCGAGGGTCCAGGCTCTGCGGCGCGCCTTCAAACCTCGCTTCTGGAATGAAGGGCCGCGCGCACGGACGAGCGTGGGCCGCTCGACGACCGCGGCCGGGCGGGAGCCCGGCCCTCCATTTCTGACCCAATGCCGTAGGCGAATCCAGGGTTGGAAGACACGCCCTAGGCAAACACCGCGCGCCGATCGGCGTCGCTCAGTTCGCGCCAGCGACCCGGCGGCAGGTCCGCAAAGTCCAGCCGCCACGCGCCCGTGCGCACACGCACGAGCCGCAACGTCGGATGGCCGACTGCCGCGGTCATGCGTCGCACCTGGCGATTCTTCCCTTCGGTCAACTCGAGCGAGAGCCAGGTGTCGGGCACGTTCTTGCGGTACCGGATCGGCGGGTCGCGCGGTGGGATGGCCGCCGCCCGGGTCGCGTCGAGACGGTCGACCCGGCACGGGCGCGTCTCGTAATCGCCGATACGCACGCCGCGTGCGAGCCGCGCGAGTGCGTCGTCGTCGGGCACGCGCTCGACCTGCACCCAGTACTCGCGCCCATGGCCACGCTCCGGATCGAGCAGACGCGAGTTGGCGCCGGCCTCGTCGCTGAGCAGCAGCAGTCCCTCGGAGTCGGCGTCGAGCCGGCCGAGCGGGTAGACCCCGGCCGGAAGCGCGAACTCCGCCAGCGTGCGCCACTTCGATCCCGGCTCCGGCGTAAACTGCGAGAGCACGCCATAGGGTTTGTTGAGCGCGATCAGCATGACGGCGACTGGCCGATCCAGGGAGCCAGGGTCACAGAGTTCACTGAGCCAGCCGCGGACGGTCGAGGCTGGAGCCAAGCACACGATCACACTCGATCCGCCGAAAGACCAATGTGCGCTCCGTGGCCCCTGTGTCTCCTCTGTGCCCTCTGGGTCCCACCCTCCACCCTCACGGCACCTTGACCGGCGCGAGGTCCCAGATGTCGCGGGCGTATTCGGAGATGGTGCGGTCGCTCGAGAACTTGCCCATGCGGGCGGTGTTGAGAATCGCCATCTTGGCCCAGCGGCGCTTGTCTCGGTAGGCTTGGTCCACGCGGTTCTGGCACTCGCAGTAGGAGGCGAAGTCCGCGAGCACGAGGAACGGATCTCCGCCGTCGAGCAGGCTGTGGCGCAGGGAGGCGAGCGCGCCCGGCTCATGCGGCGTGAAGTAGTCGGAGCCGACCCAGTCGACCACAGCGCGCAACTCCTCGTTGGCGTAGTAGTAGTCGTGGGGCTTGTAGCCCTTCTTCTGCAGCGCGTGGACCTCGTCGACGGTGAGGCCGAAGATGAAGATGTTCTCGTCCCCCACTTCCTCGCGGATCTCGATGTTGGCTCCGTCGAGCGTCCCGATCGTAAGGGCGCCGTTGAGCGCGAGCTTCATGTTGCCCGTGCCGGAAG
This sequence comes from Opitutaceae bacterium, assembly GCA_014879845.1. GTDB lineage: Bacteria > Verrucomicrobiota > Verrucomicrobiia > Opitutales > Opitutaceae > JAEWQP01. The sequence goes on along the minus strand of JACSRI010000079.1, from coordinate 11,877 downwards.
CCTCCTTGCCGGCGGTGGAGATCTGCTCGGAGAGATCGGCGGCCGGGATGATGCGGGCGGCGAGCGACACCCGGTAGTTGGGCAGGAAGACGACCTTGAGCTTACCCTTGATGCGCGGGTCGTTGTTGATCGCCGCGCCCACGGCGTTGATCGCGTGGATGATCGTCTTGGCCAGCTCGTAGCCCGGCGCCGCCTTGGCCGCGAAGACAAACACGCGCGGCTGGATGTCGAGGTCGGGATGCTGGAGCAGGCGGCGGTAGAGCGCGAGGATATGGAGCAGGTTCAGGTGCTGGCGCTTGTATTCGTGCAGGCGCTTGATCTGCACGTCGAAGAGCGCGGAGGGATCCACGTCGACGCCGCAGTCCTTCTTGATCACGGCGGCGAGGCGCACCTTGTTCTCGTGCTTGATCGCCATGAACTGGTCCTGGAATGCCTTGTCGCCGGCGAACTTCTCGAGCTTGCGCAGTTGATCCAGGTCGCGTGCCCAGCCCTCGCCGATCTTCGAGGTGATGAGCGCGGAGAGCGGGCGGTTGCAGGCGAGCAGCCAGCGGCGCGGGGTGATGCCGTTGGTCTTGTTGTTGAACTTCTCCGGATACAGCGCGGCGAACTCCGGGAAGAGGTGCGACTTGAGCAGCTCGGAGTGGATCGCGGCCACGCCATTGACGGAGTGGCTGCCGACCACGGCGAGGTTGGCCATGCGGATCGACTTGCCGCCGCCTTCCTCGATGAGCGAGAGCACGCGCTTTTTCCCATCGTCGCCCGGCCACTTCGCCTCGACCGTCTGCATGAGGCGCGCGTTGATCTCGAAGATGATCTGCGTGTGGCGCGGGAGCACGCGCTGGAAGAGCGGCAGCCCCCAGCGCTCGAGCGCCTCGGGCATGAGCGTGTGATTGGTGTAGGCCATCGTGCGCGTGACGATCGCCCAGGCGCGGTCCCACTCCAGGCGCTCCTCGTCGACAAGGATGCGCATGAACTCCGCCACAGCCACGGCGGGGTGCGTGTCGTTGAGTTGCACCGCGACCTTGTCGGAGAACTTGTCCCAGTCCTTGTTCAGCTTGCGCCAACGGCGGATGATGTCGCGCAGCGAGCAGGAGACGAAGAAGTACTGCTGCACGAGGCGCAGCTCCTTGCCGTTCTCCGTCTTGTCATTTGGATACAGGACCTTCGAGACGCTCTCCGTCACCGTCTTCTCGCGCACGGCCTCGACGTAGCCGCCCTGGTTGAAGGTGTTGAAGTCGAACTCCTCGGACGCGCGCGCGGCCCAGAGCCGCAGGAAGTTCACCGTATTGGTGCCGTAGCCGGCGATCGGGATGTCGTAGGGCACGCCGAGCACGGTCTTGCCGTCGGACCAGACGTCGCGGGAGTTGCCGAACTCGTCGAACTGCTTCTCGACGTGGCCGTAGAGCTTGATCGTCTGCGTGTATTCAGGACGCACGATCTCCCACGGCGTGCCGTAGCGGGCCCATTCGTCGGGATGCTCGACCTGGTGGCCGTTGACGAACTCCTGGCGGAAGAGACCGAACTCGTAGTTGATGCCGTAGCCGACGGCGGGCAGGTCGAGCGTGGCGAGCGAGTCGAGGAAACACGCGGCGAGCCGGCCGAGGCCGCCGTTGCCCAGGGCCATGTCGACCTCCTCCTCGCGCAGCTCGTCGAGGTCGAAGCCGAGGTTCTTCACCGCCTGCTCGGTCTGCTCGAGGATGCCGGCGCTGATCAGGTTGTTGTGGAACAGCCGGCCCATGAGGTACTCGAGCGAGAGGTAATAGCAGCGCTTGGCGTTGCCCTCGTGGTGCGCCGCCTGCGTGCGGATCATCTTCTCGAGGATCCGGTCGCGCACGGCCAACGCGGTGCAGATCCACCAATCGCGCTTGGTCGCCGTCGCCGGATCGCGCGCCAGGGTGTAGCGCAGATGGTTCGAGATGGAGCGCTGGATCTCCTCGGGGGTGTCGTAGACGGAGAAGTTCATCCCCCGTCCGGGTTCCGTTGCCGCCTTGGTCGTCGCTTTCTTCGAAGCAGTCTTGGCCATGATGAGAGAGGTCTGGTTACCGTAGGTTCAACGCCTGGATCACGGGCCCAAAGCCCGGACCGTGCCAAAGCATTGCCTGTAAATCGGTCGCAGCGAACGAATTTTGCGCCCGCCGGCCTCGATCGCTGTGACAAAACCGAGGCGATTCCCTGCCCGCTCTCAGCCCGCCGGGAGGTCGGCCAGGCCGAACCGCAGTAGGAGGTCGCGCACCCGCACCGGCCGACCGGTGTTGCTCGCCTCTTCCATCGCCTGCATGAGCGCGACGGTTACGATACCCTCGGCTGCATCAGGTCTCGGCGCCGCGCCGGACGCGAGACTGCGCGCAAAATGCTCGATGTAGTTCTGGTATTCGCCCGCATGGTGGCTGTGTCCGCCGAAGCGGAAGTAGTAGTCGTCCTGGTCCTGAAACGTCTCGACGCAGGAACGCCCACCCTGCCGCCAGGCATAACGCAAATCGAAGTAGTCGGCCTGGCTCGCCCCATCCGCACAGCGCAGGATGCAGCTCATATTCGAGTCACGCGACTCGGGCACGGTCGGGCTCGAGTAAGACCCGCTGACCCGCGCGATGCGGCCGTCGACGGCCTTGAGCACGAAATGAAACGTATCGGGGTGCGCGAGCCCGAGGTCGCGGCCGTTGTCGCTCAACGATGCGTAGCCGGTGACCTCCTCGATTTCCGGCAGATACCAGCGCACGAGGTCGGCGGGATGGCTGATGCAGCCGTAGAGCCACTTGAACTCCGCCTTGCGCGCCCACGGCTTCTTCAGGAACCAGCGGTGGTCGGCGTGGTAGTAAGCCTCGACCGTGATGAGCCGGCCGAAGCCGCCGGCGTCGAAGTGCTCCCGCTGCCGCGTGAACGGCGCAAAGAACCGCGAACTCTGCCCCACCATCACGTGGCGTCCGCTCGTGCGCACCGCGTCGAGCACCTCGCGGGCGCGGCCCAGGTGGTCGATAAAGGGCTTGGTGCAGATCACGTGCTTGCCCGCTCGCAGCGCGCGGATGACGTGCTCGGCGTGCAGGTGGTCCGGCGTGTAGATGCCGACCACGTCGACTGCCGGATCCGCGAGCATGGCGTCATAGGACGTCGTGAACGCCGAGAGCCCGAACTCCGCGCAACGCTCGCGGCCGAGTTCCTCGTTCACGTCGCAGAGCAGCGCGACGCGCCAGAGATCGCTGGATACACCGGCGGAGATGATGGAGCGTCCTTCGCCTAGGCCGAGGACGCCGAGACCGAGTTTTTTCATGGGGGGATGGGAGATGGTTGGATCAGCTCAAATCTCAAAAGTCCATGGAGGGCGGAACTCCCGCTCCGCCGCGTATGCGCCCGGGCACATGACCGCCCGCCTGTCTCCGCAGCCCGGCAGGAGGCGGGCCCTCCATGTGGGAACAAAGTCCGGCGATGGCGCCAGCATTCACTTCACCAGCACCACCGCAGGCTCGATCTCGATCGCGCCCTCGAAGGTCTCGCCGGGCTTGGCCTCGAGCCGCCACTCCGGGCGCTCGGGCGGACCGTTCTTCGTCCACGCGCCGGCGAGATGCGAAAGCAGGCGCAGCCGCTGGCCGTCGCCGGCGCCGTCGACGCGCATCCCCGCGACACGCCCGACGCGCAGGCGCACGCCCAGGCCGAAGTCGAGGTGCGCCCAAGCGACGCCAGACTTCGTGCCGGCGATTGCCGGATCGCCAGCATCCGTCGACCACTGGCCAAACAGCGCTGAGGCCCGGCGGTTGGGCAGCGAGTCGCCGGGCCCATAGCCGAGCCAGCTCACGCCCCGAAGCGAACCGGCTGTGTCAAACTCCAGCCCGATCTCCGGCAGCCACTCCAGCTCGATGCGTGGCGTGATGACATAAGCCACGCGCAGGCTGCCGTTCGGAAGCACGGTGTAGGTGTACGCCACCTCGAGTGCGTTCTTCTCGTCCTGCCGGTGCTCGACCACGGCGGAGAGGCGCACGCCATCTGCATCCTGCGCCACGCTCCACGCCGTCGCCCGGGCAGCCAGGTCCTGAAGGTAGGTGGTCCATGGATGCTGCACCGGTCGCCGGTCGAGCTGGTTGCGTTCGCAATAGGTCGCCGCGCGCCAGACCACTGGCTGTACGCCGCGGGCCACCACGACCTCCGCGACCTGGATCGCGGAGATGAGCCCCCGCTCCGCGTCAAACGAGTAGCGCGTCACACCCGCCTGCACGTGGACGGTGTGCCCGTCGCGCTCGACGCGCAGCGGCACCTTGAGCGCGCGCGGCATCTCCGGCTCCAGCTCGCCAAGCTGGACGCGGCTTGTGGTCAACACACGGCCGGCCGCATCGGTGAAGGTGAGTTCCACGAGTCCCGCCTGGCCGGGGCGGAGCGCGTCGAGCCGCGCCGTGGGGACCTCGATCGTCGCCTCGAGATGCGGCGAGGCGGAGGCGCGCAGTTCGCCGCGCGCCAGTTCCTCGGCATTGCGCAGCAGCCGCCAGCCGATCGACACGGTCGAGAGCGCGGTGAAATCGTAGTCGTTTCGGATCCGGACCCGCACGCTCGCCTGACCCGGCGCGAACGGCACACGCTCGTCGATCACGCGCACGGGTGCGTAGACAGCCCGGGTTTCCCAATACGCGCGCTGCGGCGCAAGGTCGGCGTCGACGATGCCGTCCGTGCCGAGGTTGCCGTGCGCGTCGTAGATCGCATCCGGCCCGGCCCACTTGTGCAGCACGAGTTCGCTGCCCTCGCGCGTGATCTTGGCCTTGTCCAGCATTGGATCGAGCGGCGTGCGGCCGTTGAGCGGACGCAGCACACCCTGGTCGCGCCACAGCCAGATCATGCCGCCCGCCCCCGCCGGGTGACGCGTGAGCGCATCCCAGCGCTCGCGCAACTCGCCAAAATCCTCCGGCCCGAGCGCGTGAGTGTACTCGGTGGTGATGATCGGCCGCGTCGCGGCGGCGGCCATGGCGTCGTAGTCGGCCGCCGTGCGGTAGTGGGGCGCGAGGATGTCGGCCTCCGGCGGCAAATCCTCCTCGTCGTGGAACGGCAGCAGGACCGGCCGCGTCGGGTCCAGGCCCTTGAGCGCGCGCAGGGTCGCGACGTGCAGCGCGGTGAGCGGGTCCTCGTTGCCGAGGCTCCACACGATGATCGAGGGACGATTGCGGTCGCGCGCGACTGTCTCGTAGAGGCGGGAGAAGGCGCCCTCGGCGTAGGACGGATCATTCATGCGCTCGCCGCCAAAGCCGTAGGGGATCTCTTCCACGAGGTAGAAACCCAACTCGTCGCACAGCCGCACAAATCCCTCGGCCGGCGGATAGTGCGAGGTGCGGATGGTGTTGATGTTGGCCGCGCGCATCATCTCGAGGTCCGCGTGCCAGTGTTTCTCCGTGGTGGCGCGACCAACCTCGGGAGCGAAGTCGTGGCGGTTGACGCCGCGGAGCTTGATCGGCCGGCCGTTGAGGCGAAGCACGCCGCCCGCGGTGTCGACCTCGCGGAAACCGATGCGGTCGCTCCAGGTGTGCAGCACGGTCTCGCCGCGCCGCAGCTCGACGCGGAGCCGATGGAGGTTCGGCGTCTCGGCCGTCCACGGAGCCGGTTCCTTCACGGCCATCGTGAGCCGGCAGTCGCGCCCATTGTATCCATTCATCACCGTCGCCGTATAACGGGCGCGCTGCTCCCCGGTGCCGTCGTCGCGGGCGAGCACGGCGATGACCTCGACCGGGGGCGAGGCGACGTGGTAGTCAGCCCGCTCGTCCCGCATGATGTGCACGCGCAGGCGCAGCTCGGCGTCGCGAAACGCATCGTCGAAATCCGTCACCACCTCGACGCCGGCGATCCACCAGTCCTTCGGGGTGAACTCGAGCCATACGCTGCGGAAGATGCCGGGCAGCGCCCAGTCGTCGTTGGCGTCAAACTTGAAGGTCGGCGTCTGCTGGCGCACGCGCACGGCCAGGCGGTTGTCCGCACCGGGCTTGAGCGCCTTGGTCGCGTCGAAACCGAACTCGGTAAATCCGCTGTCGCGACGCCCGAGCAACTGCCCGTTCAGCCAGACCTCGGCCGACTGCCACACACCGCCGAATTTCAGAATGGCGCGACGGCCCTCGGCCTCCTTGGGCGCGGTGAAGGTGTGCAGGTAGAATCCCTCGGACGTCGTGCCATTCACGTAGTGCGGCTCCTCGAACCCCTGGACAACCCAGCACCCGGGCACGGCGATCGGCTTGAAACCCGCGGCGGCCGCATCGAAGTCCGCGGCCTGGAACTTCGCCGCCGCGAGCGCTTCGGCCGCGTCGGGCGTCGCGGCGAGCTGGAACTTCCACGTGCCGTCGAGGACCACCGGAGCCGGAAGCGGCGAGGATGCGGAAGCGGGCAGCGCCATCGTGCAGGCGAGCAGGGCAAAGAACAGCAAAAGGAATCGTTTCATGAGTACATCGGATTCATCTGACATCGGTAAGGCGGCCTAGCCGAGGCCTCCGCGCGCGACTTGCGCAGGACGAACGACTCGCGCGGACGCCTCGCCGGGGCGTCCCCACCCTGGAAAGCGGATCATTCATACCTGACACGCGCCGCGGACGCGAGATCCGCGGGCAAGCCGCCGGGAGAGGGGCGCAGGGTGAACGTGAGCGCATACGGCTGTACGGGCACGGCGTATCTTTCCAGCACACCCGGGCCGCAACTGGAGTTGCCCAGCCCGCAGTGTCGCGCATCGAGCGAGAGGATCGTCTCGGCTCGCGGCGCCGGCAGTTCGTGCACGTGCCGCACGCTCGCGAGATCGGAAGCGGTGTAATGGAGCGCGCTCGCCGCGATCGGACTCGCCGGTTCGGCCACGACGAGGAGCCCGGCGCCCGCGCCGTCGGCGAGCGCGAGCCAGCGCACACCCTCGTGCGTGCCCGTTTCCTGGGGACGCACGTAGGGGAAATACTGCGCACTCACGCTCGACGTCCAGAGACCGAGCGGCGCGCTGGTCAGTCGATCCGCGTAGGCTTCATGCGGCCCGTGTCCGAACCACGTGAGGCGCTCGAATCCGCCGGCGATCGGGAAGGTCACGCCCACGCGCGGCAAGGGCGGGAGCTCACCGAACGGCTCGATGTGGTTTTCCACCGCGATCGATCCATCGCCCCGGACCAGCCAGGACACACGATGCGTGAAGCCGCCCCACGGCACCCCATGTGTCGCCACGACGACGATACGCACGAGGTTCGGCGCGGGCTGCGTGACCTCGATGCTTTCGAGTCGGCGCGTCGTCGTCTCGAGGCCGGCCTCGCGCCAGTCGCGCGCGAGCCACTTGCCGAAACCGCGATCGTTGTCCGTGGGCGCGCGAAAGACCTGCAGCGCGCCACCCGGACCGGCCAGCATCTCGCGGCCACCGTAGTGCAGCGAGACCAGCAATCCCGTGGTCCGATCAAACCGCACGCCGAAAGCCGCGCCCGTGACGGCCACGCCCCCACTGTCATCGGCCAGTCGCACCTCGGGCAGCGAAGCCGCACGGATCACCGGGGCCTCCGGTGTCGCGACCACGAGCGGCAGTTGCTCGAAACCGATTTCGTGGCCCGCCGGCAGGAGCGCCGTCGCCCCGCGCTGATGCACGCTCACGCGCAGCGCATAGGCGGCACCGGCACGCGGCTGTCCGATCGGCTGCACCGGGATGGTCACCTCAGGCTGGCCGGCCGGAGCGATATCGAGAGGCTCGAGCACGCCCGATTGCACGATCTCGCCGTCGACGAGGACGGACCAGCGCACCTCGAACTCGCGCAGGTTCACGTGATGATGGCGGTTGGTGATGCGGACCTTCACCGGCGCTCTGGCCGGCTCCATCTCGCGCGGCTCGATCAGCACGGGCTGGTAGACCTTCTTCACCTCCCAGAATTTCGGATACCGCGCGCGCTCCGCCGTGACGATGCCCTTGATGGCAAACGCGCCGTGGTTGGGTTTGTCGCCGAAATCGCCGCCGAAGCTGACCACGCGGCGACCGTCGGGCAGTGTGCGGTGCAGCCCCTGGTCGCACCATTCCCAGATGAACCCACCGAGCAGGCGCGGGTGCCAGTAGATCTCCTCCCAATGCTCGGCAAGGTTGCCGATGGCGTTGCCCATGGCGTGGGCGTACTCGCTCGTCAGGATCGGGCGCGTCTCGCCCTCGATGAGCGTGAGCTGCACGAGCCGTTCCCAGCGCGCGTTCTCGGCGCGCTCGCCGCCACCCGCGGTCTCGGGCGACTCGGGGTTCAAATACGGCGCCATCGTGCGCGGGTAGAACCGGCTGATCACGTCGACCGTGTCCGGGTCGCGCGGCGTGCCCTGCGCTCCCTCGTAGTGGATGGGCCGCGTCGGATCGAAGTCGCGCAGCCAAGCCGACATCGCGGCGAAGTTCGGTCCGTAGCCGGATTCGTTGCCGAGCGACCACAGGATGACGCTCGGGTGATTCTTGTCGCGCTCGGCCATGCGGACCGCGCGATCGAGAAACGCCGCCGCCCATCGCGGCTCGCTCGCGAGCTGACCGCGCAGGCCGTGCGTCTCGAGGTCGGCTTCGTCCATGACGTAGAGCCCGAACTCATCGCACAGGTCATACCAGCGCGGATCGTTCGGGTAATGCGCGGTGCGCACGGCGTTGATGTTCGCCTCCTTCATGAGCGCGATGTCCTGGCGCATGCGCTCCAGCGTGAGCGCGCGGCCCCGATCCGGGTCGATCTCGTGACGGTTGACACCGCGCAGGCGGATGGGCGCGCCGTTCACGAGCAGCCGCCCATCGCGGATCTCGATCTCGCGAAATCCGATGCGCGTGCTCACGGCCTCGACGAGCGCACCCTCCGGATCGTGCAGCGTGAGCACGAGCGTGTAGAGATGGGGTGTCTCCGCCGTCCACTTCGCGGGATGGGCGACGCGCGCCTCGAGCCAGCCGAACCGCCGCGGACCGCGCTGCGGCGTGCGCTCGTTGAGCACGGCGGCACGGTGGGTGCGGTTGAGGATCGGCTCGGCGTCCGCGCTGAGCGGCGCCTCGAGCACCGCGGCGCCCGAGGCGTCGTGGAGCTGCCCGCGCACGGTCCAGCCCGCGAGCGTCGCGTCGCCCTCAACCGCAAGTTCGGGATGGATGAGCAGGGTCGCGTCGCGGTAGTCGGCATCGAGCTCCGTTCGCACGGCGAAGTCCGCGATGCGCGCGCGCGGACGCGAGAGCAGCGTCACCTCGCGAAAGATGCCGCCAAAGCGCCACATGTCCTGGTCCTCGAGGTAACTGCCGTCAGAATACTTATAGACCTCGACGGCGACCTGGTTCGCTCCCGGACGCACGAACGCCGTGATATCGAACTCCGCCGGCGCCATGCTGCCCTGGCTGTAGCCGACGCGCTCGCCGTTGACCCAGACGTAGAAGGCGCTCTGCACGCCGCCGAAGTGGATGAAGGTGCGGCGGCCGACCGCGGCCCATGCCGCCGGCAGGTCCACCGCACGCCGGTAGGAGCCGACGGGGTTGCGCTCCCGCGCGACCGTCCAGTCGGCCGGCGGCTCGCTCGTCACGCGCGGCGGATCGATGCGAAAGGCGTACCCGGAGCTCAGGTAGATCGGCGTGCCGTGGCCGCTCGTCTCCCAGGTCGAGGGCACCTCGAGCGTCGACCATTGTGTATCGTCGAAGTCGACACGGTGGAACTCCACCGGCCGATCCTCCGGCCGCGGAACCCAGTGAAACTTCCACGGGCCGTTCAGCGAAAGCACCCAGGGCGACGCCGCCGGATCGCGCACGAGCGCCTGTTCGGCGGTGGCATACGGCACGAAAGTCGCGCGCGCCGGCTCGCGGTTGATCTGAATGACCTGTTCGTTCTCCCAGTCGGGAGCAGCGGACAGGACGACGGCGGCCACGCACGCGGCGATCACAGCCACGCCGTGGCGCAGGCTGGAAGCCTGCGCTACTCCACCGGCCTCAGAGCTTCGTTGGATCAACGACCACATGTTTGATGCGCTTGCGATCCCAGGTGTAGGTGATGTGCACCCGGCCATCGCGGGATTGAATCACAGCCGGGTAGGCATAGCCAGCATCACAGGGCTCGGTTTCCAGCGTGAGCACGCGGCGCCAGGTCACACCGTCGTCGGAGAGCGCGACATCGAGCGGGTAGCGCAAGCCCTTGCCCGGGCGCTGCGGCGGAGGCGAATGAGCGCTGTGATTGTAGACGATGAGCTGCCGGCCGTCGGCGAGCGTCACGGCATCAGTGCCGGAGTTTGGATTGGGCAGGTCGGTGGCAGAACATCCACTCCACGTCGCGCCTTGGTCCTCGGACCAGGTCATGCCGACCACTCCCTGCTTGGTGCGAAAGACCGCCTCGAGTTTGCCGTCCTTGTGAAACAGGACGCTGGGCTGGATGGCGTCGAGCGGCGCGCCCTTGGCCACCGGCCCGATTTTCTCCCAAGTCGCACCGCCATCGCGCGAGCGCTCGAAGTGCAGGAGCCAGCCGTCGTCATTGCCCTCGGTGCTCGACGGCGAGAGCCACGAGCCGTCGGCGAGGACGACGGGCTTGTTCTTGATCGGCCCAAGGATGCCGTCGGGCAACCGCTCGGCCGCGCTCCAGGTGCGGCCGCCGTCGGTCGAGCGCCGGACCATGCCCCACCACTCGCGCGGATTCGGGCCGACCTTGTAGAAGAGAAACAACGGCCCGCCGCCCGGGGCCTGGAAGAGCACGGGATTCCATGTCGGCAGCCGCGAACCGTCGGCCTGCACGCCGTCGGCGACCATCACCGGTTCGAGCCAGCGCGCACCGTCGTGGCGCGCCACATAGATGCAGACGTCGGGATGCCGCTCGTGCGTGCCGCCGAACCAGGCGGCCGCCAGGTGGCCGTCGGCCATCTCGACGATCGTCGAGGCATGACAGGATGGATACGGCGCGGACTCGTAGATGAACCCGGCCGAGAGCACGGGAGACTCCGCCGCGCGCGCGACGGAGTGAGTAACCCACAAAGCCACGGAGCCACTGAGGAGGCCGACCACGCGGAGTGGCCACAGAAGGCACATAAGGCGCACGAGGGTGGGACGAGATTTCATCGGGCTCATTCCGTTAGTTGGATGTGGGATGTTCGACGTTCGATGTTGGGCGTTCCAGGAGTCGCGCCGCCAGCGCGCCGACGCCGAGGATGGCGAGCGTGCCAAAGACCGTGGTGAGCAGGCCGTGGAACGGGCTGCGCCACGACTCCGGCACGGTGGTGAGCTTCGGGAGCGTCATCCAGAGGATCACGACCACACCGGCCGCGACGCCGATGATGCCGGCCCGGCTGCGCGCCCGCGGCACCAGCCGCCCGAGCAGAAAGAGTCCAAGCATGCCGCCACCGCAGATCCCCGCCAGCTCCCACCAGACGTCGAGGGCCTGCTTGATGCGGATCATCGCGAGCGCCGCACCGATGCTGATGAGGCCGAAGGCCAGGGTCGAGACGTGGAGCACGGCCATCGCCTCGCGTTCACCCGCCATGGGCCGCAGGTAGCGCCGATAGACGTCGCCGAGAAAGAGCGTGGCCATGCAGTTGAGGTTGGAATCCATGGCGGCGGCGCAGAGGGCCGCGACGACCAGCCCGGCGAGGCCGGGCGCGAGTTGCGTGGCGATGAAATGCGGGAGCACCGAATCGGGCTTGGCGACCGCATCAACGGTGGCCGGCAGCGTCGCCGCCCCGCTCTGGTAGAAGGCAAACAGCGCGGTCCCGATGAAGAAGAACGCCGCGCCAATCGGCAGGTAGAGCATCGCGCCGAGCCACACGCTGCGCCGCGCGGCGGCGTCGGACCGCGCCGTGACGTAGCGCTGCACATAACTCTGATCGATGCCGAAGTTCGTGAGGTTGATCACCACGCCGTAGACGAGGACCACCCAGAAGGTCGAATGGCCCAGGTCCCCGGACATCGCACCCAGGCCGAACTTGCCATGCTCCGCCGCGACCGTGAAC
>JACSRI010000258.1 GCA_014879845.1 Opitutaceae bacterium | reverse complement strand
TCGCAACCTCGGCGACTGGCGTTTCGAGGACATCACCGAGCGCGCCGGCGTGGGCGACTCCGGCGCAGCGGCGAAGATCTGGAAGCAGGGCGCCACCTTCGCCGACGTGAACAACGACGGCCACCTCGACCTCTACCTCTGCCGCTTCAACGCCCCCAATCGTCTCTACCTCAACCGCGGCGACGGCACTTTCGCGGAGGGCGCGCAGCCCGCCGGCCTGGCCGTGAAGGACGCGAGCATGATGGCCGTGTTCGGCGACTACGATCGTGACGGCTGGCTCGATCTCTTCCTCCAGACCAACGTGCTCGACGCCACCGCCGGACCCGAAGGCCAGCGCGATTTCCTCTTCCACAACAACGGCGACGGCACGTTCTCCGACGTGAGCGCGCGCGCCGGTGTCGCCCCCGGGCCGACCCATGGAAACTCGGCGTTGTGGTGGGACTATGATCACGACGGTTGGCCGGATCTCTACGTCGCCAACGATTTCGCCATCCCGGACGCGCTCTATCGCAACAACCACGACGGCACCTTTACCGATATCGCGGCCACGGCGATGCCGCGCGTGCCCTACTCCTCGATGGGCTCCGACCTCGGAGACGCCGATGGCGACGGACGCCTCGACCTGCTCGTCGCGGACATGGCGGCGACGACGCACGAAAAGGACCAGCGCACGATGGCCGAGACACGCGCGCGCCTGCGCCCGCCGCCCGAGCGATCCGGCGCAGTCCGGCAGTTTCCGTTCAGCTCGCTCGCGCTCAGCACCGGCACCGGGCGGTCGCTCGAGGCGGCGCATCTTGCCGGCCTCGCCGCGACAGACTGGACGTGGTCGCCGCGCTGGGAGGACTACGACAACGACGGTCGCGTCGACCTGCACGTGACCAACGGCATGTATCGGGAAATTCACAACTTCGACCTCATCGACCGCCGGATGGCGGCCGGCAGCCCGTCGGCCGCCGGCCAGGTCACCCGCGGCAGCCCCGTGCTCGCCGAGACAAATCTTGTCTTCCGCAATCTCGGGGACCTGCGGTTCGCCGACGTCTCCACGGAGTGGGGACTCGGCCACCCCGGCGTGAGCTTCGGCTCCGCCACCGGCGACCTCGACGGCGACGGCGACCTCGACCTCCTCTACACCAACTACCAGGCCGGCGCGACGCTCCTGCGCAATGACAGCGACTCCGGCCACCGGCTCGTGTGCGCGCTGCGCGGCACGCGGTCCAACCGTTCCGGCGTCGGTGCGATGATCACCGTGGAGAGCGCGGCCGGTAAGCAAGTGCGCGTCGTCATGCTCGCGCGCGGGTTCATGTCGAGCAGCGAGCCGATCGCGCACTTCGGGCTCGGCGACGACACGATCGTCCGTCGCCTCACCATCGCGTGGCCGAGCGGGCGCCTCCAGGTCCTGGAAAACATCGCCGCCGATCACCGGCTCACCATCACCGAGCCGGAGGTGAGCGAGGCGCACGCGGCCAAGGAAGCTCCGCCGACGTCGCCGGCGCGTTTCGAGGAAGGCAGCGCCGCCCTCGGCCTCGCGTGGTCGGCCCCCGAGGATCCCTACGATGAGTTTCTCGACCAGCGTCTGCTCCCGATCACGTTCAACCGCTGCGGGCCCGCGCTCGCCGTCGGCCGCCTCGACACTCGCGGGCACCGCGTCCTCGCGCTCGGCGGCACGACACTGCAGGCGCGGCGTGTCTTCGTGGCGCAGGAGAATCACACCTGGACGCCGCTTGATGTGCCGGAGTTTGCCGCTCCGCCGGTGATCAACGATGGGCCACTCCTCTTCTTCGACGCCGATGGTGATGGCTGCGATGACTTGCTCGTCACGGCTGGCGGCGTGACCGAAGCGGCGGATGCACCCGAGTATCAACCGCGCCTCTACCGCGGAGACGGCCACGGCGGCTTCAGCGCGGCTCCGGACGATACGCTCCCGCCGCTCGCGCTCAACGTGGGCGCGGCATGTGCCGCCGACTTTGATCGCGATGGTCGGCTCGACTTGTTTCTCGGAGGTCGCGTCGTACCCGGCCGCTTTCCCGAAACGCCACGCAGCGCGCTGCTGCTCAATCGCGGCGGCACGTTCGAAGACGTCACCGCGACAGTTGCGCATCCGGACCTGCTGAGCTCGGTCGGCATGGTCACGGCCGCACTCTGGAGCGACGTCGACGGCGACACCTGGCCCGACCTGCTCGTCGCGCTCGACTGGGGCGGCGTGCGGTATTGGCACAATCGAGACGGCAAGGCGCTGGAGGACTGGAGTGAACGCGCCGGCTTCGCCGCGGCCGGCACCGGCTGGTGGCGTTCCCTGGCGACGGCGGACTTAAACGGCGATGGGCGCCCGGACTTTGCCGTCGGCAACCTCGGACTAAACACGCCGTACCGCGCCGACCCCGCGCACCCCGCGCTCCTCTTCAGCGGCGATTTCACCGGGCGCGGATCGGACGAGATCGTCGAGGCCTACTACGAGGGCGAGAGGCTCTTTCCGCGCCGCAGCCGCAGCGACCTGGCCGCGGCCCTTTCCACGCTGATGCGCCGCTTTCGAACCAACAATGACTTCGCGCGCGCCACACTCGAGGAGATCGTCGGTGCGGACCGGCTGGCCGCGGCTACACGACTCGCTGCGACCGAGTTGCGCAGCGGCACGTTTCTCAGCCAGGGCGACGGCACCTATCGTTTTGCGCCGTGGCCGCGCCTGGCGCAGATCGCGCCGGCGTCCGGCCTCGCCGCGAGCGACTTTGACGGCGACGGTCGCGCGGATCTCGTCGTCGTACACAACTCGCACGCACCAGCTCCGGCCATCGGCGCCTTCGACGGAGGTCTCGGTGTGTTGATGCTCGGCGACGGTCGCGGCGGTTTCAGCCTCGTGCCCGCGGCCGAGAGCGGCCTCGTGGTCCCCGGCGACGCCCGCGGCGTGGTTGTGCTCGACGTCGACGACAACGGCCGGCCCGACCTCGTTGTGTCGCGCAGCGGCGCGAGCACGCTCGTCATCCGAGACCGCAGCGCCGCGTCGCCGCGGTAGGCCGAGCGTCGAGTGACGTACCTCCATTCGCCCCGGAGTTGCGTCGACTCGCCACTGGTTGCTCGTGCAGCCCGCAGCGAACTGCCAGCACCTGCATGCCCCAGATGCGCTGCATAGCCGACCGGACGCTGACATCGAAACAAGCCGATCCACGAGCGACAGCCCTCCACACGACAGGACCATCAGTCCCGCTACTCGGAGGCATCACATTTCCAGCGAGTCCAGGCGATCCACCAGCGCGGCGAGCGCACCCGCTGAGCCGTGCGCTAGTCGCCGCGGCGATGCTGGTCGCGCTCCATGCGCCCTCGCCGGGACACGCGGCGCCAGCGCGAGTCGCACTCGACACGCCCATCGTGGTCACGCAAGTGCCGGCCGACAGCATTGCGCGCGGCGATCTCTATGAGGGCGCCCGGCTGATCGTCGTCACGCCCGACGGTCGCGCGCGTCCCTTGTCCGAGGGTTTTGCATCCGCCTGCGACCCCGATGTGTCGTTCGACGGCCAGCGCGTGCTCTTCGCGGGTCGCCGCTCCACGGACGATCGCTGGCGCATCTGGGAGATCGGCATCGACGGCCAGGGCCTTCGCGCGATCAGTCCTGACAATCTGGATGCACGCAGCGCGATCCACGTCTCGACCCTCTTCACCCTCGATTCGCCCAAGCCGTGGTTCACCACCGTCTTCGTCGGACGCGAAGCCACCACCGACGGACCCGCCACGCCCTGGAACCTCTACAACATCCGCCTCGAGGGCGGCGAGGTCCGGCGCCTGACTTTCAACCACGGCAGTAACGTCGATCCGTTCCAGACCAACGACGGCCGCGTCCTCTACGCCGCCGAACGCAGCCCGCAGGAGCCGGGCGAGGCCGCCCTTCGGATGAGCCTGTTCGCCATCCACATGGAGGGCGCCGACAACGAACTCTACGGAGGCGCCCGCGGTGCCCGCTTCCAGCGGATGCCGTGCGCGACAGAGCGCGGCCTCGTGGTATTCGTCGAGTCCACCGCGCCGACCGTCGATGGCTCCGGGCAGCTCGCCTGCGTCGAGCAGCGCCGGCCGCACGTCACCTACCGGCCGCTCACGACCGACCCCGCACACCGGTTTCTCCACCCTGCGCCGCTGCGCGACAACCAGGTCCTCGTCGCCCGCCGTCCTGCCGCCGACGCCGGGACCTGGGGCGTTTTCGCTTTCGATGCCGACTCCGGCCGCTGCGACCCGCTCGTGGATGATCCGCAGTATCACGAGATGCAGGCCGTCGTCGTCGCCCCACGCCGCCAGCCCGACGGCCACTCCACCGTCGTCACCGTGGCCGACACCACCGGCGCGTTCTACGGGCTCAACTGCTACACCGCCGACCCGGCGCGCGCCGCCGGCACGAAGCCCGGCGAGGTCAAACGTATCCGCTTTCTCGAGAGTGTCACCACCCCACCGCAATCCGGCGCCAATCTCTCCGGGCTCGTCCCGCGCCGCATCATCGGCGAGGCACCGGTCGAGTCCGACGGCTCCTTCAACGTCGTCGTGCCGGCCGACACGCCGCTGCTCCTGCAAACCCTCGACGAGCGCGGACTCGCCCTCGGCACCTGCGGCTGGGTCTGGGTGAAACCCAAGGAGAGCCGAGGCTGCATCGGTTGCCACGAGGATCCCGAACTCGTACCGGAAAATAACTACGTGCAGGCGCTGCGACGTCTTCCCAATCACCTGCTCACACCGCCCGAGGAGCGGCGCACGGTAACCTTCCTGCGCGACATCGTGCCGATCCTGCAGAAGTCCTGCGCGACGGCCCAGTGCCACAGCAGCACGATGTCGCCGCTGCACCTGCCGCTCGCCGCCGCGGCCCCAAGCGCGACCGACCTGCGCAAGGCCTATGACGCCCTCACCGTGCCGGCGACGAACATCGTGCGACCACCCGATGCCGCGCCCGCACCGGGCAAGTATGTCGATGCCGGACGCGCCCGCACCAGCCGCCTGGTCTGGACGCTCCTTGGGGAAAATACCGCCCGCCCGTGGGATCCAGCAACGGCGTCCGCCGCACACGGCGCCCGGCCCCATCGCGCGGATCCACAGACCGGCGAGGTCCCGCAGCTCAGTGCCGAGGAGCTCCGGACCGTGCTGCTCTGGATCGATCTCGGCGCGCCGTTCGACCTCCCGTCCTCAGCTCCCGCAGCCCCAGCGATACGCCCGACGCCGTGAACACTCCACCTCGCCCAACCCTCGCCGTGCTGCTCCTGGCCGCCACGCTCCCGGCCGCCGCCGATACCACCTGGCCCACCTTCACGGATATCACCGACGCTGCCGGTATCACGTTCAAGCACAGCGTCGGCGACCTCGACCTGAGCAACATCGTCGAAGCCACCGGTCCCGGTTGCTGCATCCTCGACTACGACAACGACGGCCTGCAGGACATCTACTTCGTCAACGGACGCTGGCATCCCGACGTCAGCGACAACCGCGGGCGCTCGCTCAAGGGCCGCCTGAAGAACGCCCTCTATCGCAACAACGGCGACGGCACGTTCTCCGACGTGACCGAACGCGCCGGCGTGACCGGTCGGGACGACGCCTACGGCATGGCCGCCTCCGCCGCCGACTTCGACGACGACGGCGATCTCGACCTCTACGTCTGCAACTACGGCCGCAGCCTGCTCTATCGCAACAACGGCGACGGAACATTCACCGACATCACCGAGGCGTCGGGTGTCGCCAGCCCCGGCTGGGCCCTCGCGGCACCGTGGCTCGACTACAACGGCGACGGCCGGCTCGACCTCTTCGTCGTCCACTACCTCGAATACGACAAGGGCGAGTTCCAGCGCACCGGCGCCTACTACAAGGCCGACAACTTTCCCGGCCCGCTCTCCTACCCCGGCGAGCCCGATCGCCTGTATCGCAACAATGGCGACGGAACGTTCACCGACGTGACGCAGGAGACCGGACTCTTGGAGCCCACCGGCCGCGGCATGGGTGCGGTCGCCGCCGACCTCGATGGCGACGGCGACACCGATCTTTACGTGACCAACGACGCGATGGCCAACAACCTCTGGGTCAACGACGGCCACGGTCGTTTCACCGACATGGCGACGGAGACCGGCACCGCCTTCGGCGAGGGCGGCCAGGGCGTCTCGTCGATGGGACCGTTCGTGGCCGACGTCGATCGCAACGGCCTGCTCGACATCCTCGTGCCCGACATGGGCTACAGTTCACTCATGCTGCAGGCGCGCCCGGGCTTTTTCACCGACGTGACCGCGCAGTCCGGGCTCGCCCTGCTCTGCGGCCAGTACACCGGCTGGGGCGGCCTGCTCAACGATTTCGACCACGACGGCTACGTCGACCTCTTCATCGCCAACGGCGACCCGCACCACCTCTACGTCGAAGAGGCCACCCTCGCGCGCTACGATGGCAAGGGACGTTTCATCGACATGGCCCGCGAGTCCGGCGAGTTCTTTGATCACAAGCACGTCGGCCGCGGCGCCGCCTTCGTCGATTTCGACAACGACGGCGATCTCGACGTCCTCATGAACGTCATCGCCGACCAGCCGCGCCTCGTGCGCAACGACGGCCCGCGCCGGCATCATTGGCTCACGATCGTCCCCGTGCGCTCCGACACCGGCATGGTCGCCCTCGGCAGCACCGTCACCGTCCGGGCCGGAAGCCGCACGATGCTGCACTCCGTGCTCGGCGTGAACGGCTACCTGGTATCCAGTGACTCGCGACCCAACTTCGGCCTCGGGGCCGCCGGGTTCGCCGAGTCCGTGGAGATCAGGTGGCCCGACGGTCGGAGCCAGGTCCTCACCGACGTGAAGGCGGACCAGATCCTCAAGGTCACCGCCGCACCCAAGCCGTGAACCGCCCGGGCCCCGCTGCCATGACCCGTCACTCAAGACCCCTCTGCGCCCTGGCGCTCCTTCTGACCGCCGCGCCCCTCGCGCGCGCCGAGGACTACTACAAGAAGCCCGCCAAGGACCCGCTCTACATCGGCACGAAGGCCTGCGGTGAGTGTCACAACGGCCCGGAGACGGGGCACCAGCTGGCCAAGTGGCAGCTGACCGCGCACGCGAGGGCCTACACCTCGCTCGCCCAGCCCGAGTCCAGAGAGATCGTGCGCCTGAGCGGCCTCACCGGCGATCCCTACCAGTTGCGCATGTGCCTGGGTTGCCATGCGACCGCGTCCGAGGCGGAGGACTGGGAGAAGCTGCCGGAATTTCGCATCGAGGACGGGCTGCAGTGCGAAGCCTGCCATGGTCCGGGAAGTGAATACGCCACCGAGGAGTTGATGCGCGACCCGGCACGGGCCCGCGGCGCCGGCCTGCGCACGCCGACAAAGGACGACTGCCGCATCTGCCATCGTCCCAAGGGCTCGCACGACACGGTGCTCAAGCGCCCGGCCTTCGACCTCGATGCAGCCTGGGAGACCAT
>JACSRI010000275.1 GCA_014879845.1 Opitutaceae bacterium | reverse complement strand
GACAAACAGCACGAGCGCGCCGGCGCAGAGCACGAGCTCCGGAAGAAAGGCGAGGATGAAGGCGGAGGCGGTCATGGCGGTTTACTGCGCGGCGACGGCCGCGGCCTGCGCGATGGCGGCTTGGGTGGTCTGGACGAGGTGATCGACACTGACCTTCATCACGTCGACGAATGGGCCGGGCTGCAGGCCGATCCAGAGGACGAAGATGACGAGCGGCGCGAGGGCGAAGATCTCACGGGCAGAGAGGTCGGGCACACCCGAGTGGTCGGGGTTCTTCGTGCTGCCGTAGGCGAACTTCTGCAGCATGCGCAGGTTGTAGGCGGCCGCGGCGACGACGCCGGGTACGGCGATGCACATCATCAGCGTCGAGACGGTGAAGCCGCCGGAGAGCACGAGGAATTCGCCGATGAAGCTGTTCGTGCCGGGAAACGCCATGGACGAGAGGCAGAACAGGCCGACCATGCCGGCGAGCACGGGCGCGAACTTGCCGAGCCCGGCCGACTCGCCGAGGTCGCGCGTGTGCAGGCGCTCGTAGATGATGCCGACGCAGATGAACAGCGCCCCGGTGGTCACACCGTGGTTGATCATCACCAGCGTCGCGCCCTGCAGGCCCGCCGTCGTGAGGGAGAAGATACCGAGCGTGGCAAAACCCATGTGACTCACGCTGGAGTAGGCCACGAGCTTCTTGAGGTCGCTCTGTGCGAGCGCCGCGAAGCCGCCGTAGAGGATCGCCGCGACCGACAGCCACATCACAAACGGCGCGTGATAGGCGGCGCCGAGCGGCGTGATCGGCAGGCAGAAGCGCACGAACCCATACGTGCCCATCTTCAGCAGCACGCTGGCCAGGATGACCGAGCCGGCCGTGGGTGCCTCGACGTGAGCCGCGGGCAACCACGTGTGGAACGGAAACATCGGCACTTTGATCGCAAACGAGATGAAGAACGCCGCGAAGATCCAGGCTTGGAACGACTGGCTGTAGGGCCGGCCCATCAACTCGGGGATGCTGAAGGTCTGGTTGGCCGGATCCCACAGGTAGAGCGCGACGATCGCGACGAGCAGGAATACCGAGCCCGCCATCGTGTAGATGAAGAACTTCACCGCCGCGTAGACCTTCCGCGGGCCGCCCCAGACGCCGATCATCAGCGTCATCGGGATAAGCATCGCCTCCCAGAAGACGAAGAAGAGGACGAAGTCCAGGGCGCTGAACACACCGATCATGGCCGACTCCATCACGAGCAGGCAGATCATGAACTCCTTCACCCGTGTCGTGATGTACTTCCACGAAGCCAGCACGCACAGGGGCATGATGAACGTCGTGAGCAGAATCAGCAGCAGGCTGATGCCGTCGATGCCGAGCGCGTAGTTGATTCTGAACGCCGCGATCCACGGCGCGAACTCGACGAACTGGAACGCGTGCGTGGTAAGGTCGAAGCCGGTGTAGAGGGCGACCGAGCCGACCGCGATGGCCAGCGTCGCGATCAGCGACCACCAGCGCAGCAGGCGCTCACTCGGAATGAAAGCCGCGACCGCCGCCGCGACGAGCGGCGCGAAGATCACGAGACTCAGGATGGGGCAACCCCCGGATGGCGTGAGAGGAGTCATCGTCGCGTGTCCTCAGCTAACGATCAACAGCAGCGCCACCACGGCGACTGCGGCCACGGCGAAGGCGACCGTGAGGTTTTCCTGCACCGAGCCGCGCTGCAGGGCGCGGAACTTCCCGCCGATCGAGCCGACCGTCGTGGCCACGCCGTCGACGATCCCGTCGATCACCTTGTTGTCGAAGATGCCGACCACCTTCGAGGTGAGCATGAGCGGGATCAGGCCGCCTGCGCGGTAGATTTCGCCCACTGCGGTATCCACCCACTGGATCGGATAGCGCGCGAGCCAGAGCACGCCCTGGCCGCCCTTGCGGTAGAGCAGGTCGAAATCGAGGCTGATCTTGGCCTCCGGCGTGAGCTTCTTGAGGAAGATGAAGAAGCCGAGCGCGGTGAAGCACAGCACCTGCATCGTCTCGGAAACGTGGTAGGCCGAGTACGGGTGGTAATCCACCGCGAAGGGCAGCATCTGGTAGAGATACGGCGTGTAGCAGCCGATGAAGATGCAGAGGAACGAGGTGATCGCCATGGCGGCGTTCATGTTCCAGACCGGGTCCTTCGCGCGCTCCCAAGTCTCCTTCGAGCAGTTGTTCTTACCGAACCAGATGAAGTACGGGACCTTCAGGCCGGTGTGCAGGAACGTTCCGGCCGAGGCGAGCATGAGGAGGAAGCCGACCCAGAGCTTGTGGCTCTCGAAGCCGGCCGCGACGATCATCGACTTGCTGACAAAACCTGAGAAGAGCGGGAAGGCCGAGATGGAGAGGCCGCCGATGAGCGTGAACAGAAACGTCCACGGCATCTTCTGGTAGAGCCCGCCGAGGTTGGTGAACTTCGACTCGCCCGTCTGGTGCAGCACGGTGCCGCAGCCCATGAAGAGCAGGCCCTTGTAGAGGATGTGGGCGAAGGCGTGGGCGCACGCGCCGTTGATCGCGAGCTCGCCGACCGGTGTGCCGGCATCGCCTAGACCGACGCCCGCCACCATGTAGCCGACCTGCGAGATGATGTGGTAGGCGAGCAGGCGGCGGCTGTCGTTTTCCAGCACGGCGTAGACGACGCCGTACAGCGCCATGATCACGCCCAGAGGCACGAGGATATCGAGCCCCGGGACGCCGCGGCAGAGCGCGTAGACCGCGGTCTTCGTCGTGAAGGCGCAGAGGAAAACCGAGCCGTTGAACGTGCCCTCGCCGTAGGCATCGGGCAGCCACGCATGGAGCGGCGGGACCGCGGCGTTGAGGATGAAGCCGATCGTGATGAACCACACGGCGGCGGTCGGATGGTTCACGTCGAACGCGACGAACTCGAAGCTCTTGGTCGCCCCGTAGTGCAGGAGGATGCCGGCGAGCAGCGACAGGCCGCCCGCGGTGTGCACGAGCAGGTAGCGATAGCCGGCGGCGAGCGACTCCCTGCGTCCGCGGAACCAGATGAGGAAGACCGACGAGAACGCCATCAACTCCCAGAAGAGGAAGAGCGTGATCAGGTCGCCCGCGTAGATCGCGCCGATCGATCCGGCGACATAGGTCCACGCCGCGACATGCTCGGCCGCGCGGCGCACGTGCAGGCCGTAGAGCGTGCCGATGATCGCCATCAGCGACATGATGTAACCGAAGACCTGCGACAGCTTGTCGACGCGCCCGAAGGTCAGCGTCCACTGGGCGAACTGCACCTGGCCGAACACGCCGTGGTCCAACGTGAACACGCGCCCGAAGACGAGGGCCGGGATGAGCAACAGCCAGCCCTTGCGGATCTTCTCCGGAATGAGCGGCAGGAGCGCCGCGCCAAACAGCAGGATGGCCGCGGGGTGAATCCAGAGGCTACTCATCGTAGTAGTCCTCCCGGGTCATGATGCCCGCTTTGCCGTACCACTTTGAAAGGAAGATGATCAGCATGCAGGCGATGAAGCCGAAGACCGACCAGAAGCCGGGAATGTGTTCGGGGCCGGTGTGCGCGTGGTGCTTGTCGACGAAGACATCGATGACCACGAGCAGGCCGAGCAGACCGTAGCAGCACCAGATCACGGCCTTGAGCCGGGCGCGCAGAAATTCGATGAGGGCGAGAAGCTTCATGTTAGCTTTCGATCCGAGGGACACAGAGGGCCGACGGTAGGGCGCGCTCTCCGAGCGCGCCGCGTTCGTCATTCGGTATTCGCGGCGGGTTCGGAGAACCCGCCCTACCTTGAGGGAAAGCACTCATTTCACCACGGCCTGCACGAACTGCAGGAAGAAGTTGGGATAGATGCCGATCGCGACGGAGATCGCGGCGGTGATGCAGAGCGGAATGACCATGGCGAGCGGCGCCTCGCCCTCGTGGTGGTCATGCGAACCGCCATGGCTCGCGCCGTGGGCGCCGTGACTCGGCGCCGGGGCGGCGTGCCCGGCAGCGATCGCCGGCTTGCCGAAGAAGCCCTTGTAGACGATCGGGACGAAGTAGGCGGCGTTGAGAAGCGTGCTGGAGAGCAGCACGACGACGATGCCGATGGCCTGGGCGTCCATCGCGCCGAGGAGCATGTACCACTTCGAGACAAAGCCCGCCACCGGTGGCGCGCCGATCATGCTGAGCGACGCGATGGCAAACGCGCCGAACGTCCACGGCATCGTGCGACCGAGGCCGCTCATCTCGGAGATGTTCTTCTTGTGCGTCGCGACGTAGATGGCGCCGGCGCAGAAGAACAGCGTGATCTTGGAGAACGCGTGGTTCGCGATGTGGAGCAGGCCGCCTTCGATCGCCTGCGGCGTGAGCAGCGCCACGCCGAGCACGATGTAGGAAAGCTGGCTGACCGTGGAGTAGGCGAGCCGCGCCTTGAGGTTGTCCTTGCTCAGCGCGACGATTGAGCCGACGAGGATCGTGATCGAGACGAACCAGGCGGTCGGCATCCCGAGGTTGAGCGCGCCCATCGTGTCGGTGCCAAACACATACAGCATCACGCGCACGGTGGAGAACACGCCGACCTTCACCACGGCCACGGCATGGAGCAGCGCGGAGACGGGCGTCGGCGCCACCATCGCGCTCGGCAGCCAGGAGTGCAGCGGCATGATGCCGTTCTTCGCAAAACCGATCAGGCAGGCGATGTAGAGGCCGGTGACGACGCCGTCGTGCACGTCGGGCGGCAGGATGCCGGTGTGGCTGTTGGTCGCGAAATCTAGCGTGCCGGAGAGCACGTAGATCAACACCATCGCCGGGAAGATGAGGCCCTTCGCGGTCGTGGTGAGGTAAACCATGTACTTCTTCGCGCCCTCGTAGCTCTCCTCGTCCTGGTGGTGCGCGACGAGCGGATACGTGCCGACGCTGACGATCTCGTAGAAGAGATAGAGCGTGAGCAGGTTGTTCGAGAAGGCGCAGCCGATCGCACCGAAGAGCGCGAGGGCGAAGCAGGTGTTGAAACGCGTCTGCTCGTGCTCGTGCAGGCCGCGCATGTAGCCGGCCGAATAGAAGACCGCCACGATCCAGAGGAACGAGGCCGCGAGCGCGAAGACCATCGAGAGCGCGTCGGCGCGGAGCGTGAAGCTCAAGCCCGGCAGCAGCTCGAAGAGCGTGTAGGTGAGCATGCGCCCGGCCTTGATGTCCGGCACCAGCGACGCGGTGATCCCGAAAAGCGTGAGCGCGGCGAGCAGCGAGCAGGCCTCGCGCACATTGGGTTTCCTGCCCGTCGCCATGACCAGCCCGGCACCGACGAGCGGCGCGAGAATGGCGGCAAGGAGCCTGACGTCGTGAATCGGTTCCATGCGCTCAGCCCTTCAGCTCCGTGAGCTCGGCCGTCTTGATCGAGTGGTAGTTGCGGTAGACGGCGATGACGATGCTCAGGGCGATCGCCACCTCGGCGGCGGCGAGACCCATGATGAAGAGCACAAAAATCTGCCCGACGGCGGCGTCGGCAAAGAAGTGGCCGACGGTCATGAAGTTGAGCGCGGCCGCGGCGAAGATGATCTCGCCGGAGATGAGCATGCCCACGAGCGTGCGGCGGCGGACGAGCCCGAAGATGCCGATCGCGAGCAGCAACGCGGCGACCGTGAGATACACGGCGGGTTTGGAATAGAGATCGGCGATGTTCATTCCTCGCGGTGCCTCCCGACACGGGCGATCGCGAGCGCGCCGAGGATGGCGACGAGCAGGACGATCGAGATGACTTCGAAGGCGAGGCTGTAGGTCGTGAGCAGTTCCACGCCGATGCGCTCGACGCGGCCGTCGGTGTTGCGGATCGCAACCGTCGTCCAGTTGCCCGTGAGGCCGAGGCGGGCGATGCCCCAGAAGATGATCCCGGATACGACGAGCATCGCGGCGGCGCCGGCCCAGGTGCGACCGCGGCGACCCTCGGGTGCGGGCTCATCCGGCTCGGCCAGCATGATGGCGAAGATGATCGTGACGCAGACCGCGCCGACGTAGATCAGGATCTCCATCAGCGCGAGGAACGGGCTGTTCAGAAAATAATACAGGCCGGCGAGGCCGATGCTGCTCGTGGCCAGGCCGATGACGCTGCGGATGATCCGCGGCGTGCTCACCGCGAGCACCGCACCTGCGACCGTGGTCGCGACGAAGAGGAGGAAGAGGCCGGCGAGGATGTATGGGGAGCCGGGGAACGCGCTCATGAGGCTTTCGGCAGCTTCTGCTCCTGCTTACGCACCGCGAGATCACCGATGAGGTCGATCTTGCCGTAATAATCCTTGCGGGTCGAAGCCAGGTTGAAGCGCTTGGAATGCTCGAGGGCGTTCGTCGGGCACACTTCAATACACAGGCCGCACAGGCTGCACTTGGTGAAATCGAGATCGAAGATGGTGGCGGACTTCTTCTTCTCGCCTTCCTTCTTCTCGCCGTCGACCGCGATGCACTCGCTCGGGCACACCTTCTCGCACATCTTGCAGGCGATGCAGCGCGACTTCTCGAGCTCGGGATCGTCGATGAAAACGATGTGGCCGCGGTAGCGCTTCGGGATCTCGAGCACCTTGTGCGGATACGGGGTGTTGACCAGCGGTTTGCGGAACTGGTCCATCGTCACCTTCATGCCGACGAGAAGGCTCCAGAAACCACCGAGGACGTCTTTGACGGCTTTGATCATGGCGACGGGGGGTTAGGAGGCGGCCGATGCGGCGGGCGCGACCTGCGCTGCGGGTTGAGTGTGGAGTTGCTCGGCCGTGGCGTCCCGCGGACTCGGGCCGGTGAACTTCAGCAGGACCGCGGCGAGGACGAGCGTCACGAGCGCGGTCGGGATGAGGATCTTCCAGGAGAGATTGAGCAGGCCGTAGAACTGCGTGCGCGGGAACGTCCAGCGGACCCAGACCACGGTGAAGATGAGGAAATACATCTTCGCCAGGAACCAGAACGCCGCGAAATACCAGGTGCCATCGAGCATACCGATCGGGCTGCCCCACCCGCCCAGGAACAGGACGGTGGCCATGGCGCAGCCGACGACGATATTGGCGTACTCGGCCATGAAGAACACGCCGAAGCCCATGCCCGCGTATTCGGTGAAGGCACCGGCGACGAGTTCGCTCTCGGCCTCGGCCATGTCGAAGGGCGCGCGGTTGGTCTCCGCCAGCATGCAGATGAAGAAGATGACGAACGTGACCGGCATGAGCGGGTTCACATGCAGCTGGAAGAGGTTCCACTTCCAGAACCAGCCCTGCTGCTGCGCCACGATTTCGTTCAGGTTCATCGTGCCCGTCATCATGATGACGGTGATCACGGTGAGGAGCATCGGGATCTCGTAGGCGACGTCCTGCGAGACGACGCGGGCGGCCGAGATGATCGCGTATTTGTTTCGCGAGGACCAACCGCCGAGCATGATCGCCATGACGTTGATCGAGCCGAAGGCGAAGATCATGAGCAGGCCGACGTTGATGCTGGC
>JACSRI010000132.1 GCA_014879845.1 Opitutaceae bacterium | reverse complement strand
AAGTTCGGCGGCGGCAAGGTCATCCGCGACGGCATGGGCCAGTCGCCCACCGCGACCGACGCCGAGTCGCTCGACCTCGTCATCACCAACGCCACGATCCTCGATCCGCTCCTCGGCGTGATCAAGGCCGACATCGGCGTGAAAGCCGGCCGCATCGTCGGCATCGGCCACGCGGGCAACCCCGGCATCCAGTCCGGTCTCGGCTCGATCTACCCCGACCCGAAGACAAAGAAGAAAAACCCGATGATCGTCGGTGCCTGCACCGAGGCGATCGCGGGCGAGGGCTGCCTCGTCACCGCCGGCGGCATCGACTCGCACATCCACTTCATCTGCCCGCAGCAGATCGACGAGGCCATCAGTTCCGGCCTCACCACCATGCTCGGCGGCGGGACCGGCCCGGCGCACGGCACGCTCGCCACGACCTGCACGCCCGGCGCGTGGAACATCCACCGCATGCTCGAGGCCGCGGAGAGCTATCCGATCAACCTCGGCTTCCTCGGCAAGGGCAACTGCGCCACTCCGCAGCCTCTGCGCGAGCAGGTGCTCGCCGGCGCGATCGGCCTGAAACTCCACGAAGACTGGGGCACGACGCCGGCCGCAATCGACACCTGCCTCGGCGTGGCCGACGAACTCGACGTGCAGGTCGCGATCCACACCGACACGCTCAACGAGTCCGGCTACGTCGACGACTCGATCCGCGCCTTCAAGGGCCGCACGATCCACACGTTCCACTCCGAGGGCGCCGGCGGCGGCCACGCGCCCGACATCATCCGCGTCTGCGGCGAGCCGAATGTGTTGCCCTCATCGACCAATCCGACGCGCCCCTTCACGGTCAACACGATCGACGAGCATCTCGACATGCTCATGGTCTGCCACCACCTCGACTCGAAGATTCCCGAGGACGTCGCCTTCGCCGAGTCGCGCATCCGCCCCGAGACGATCGCCGCCGAGGACCGTCTCCACGATCTGGGGGCGATCTCGATCATGTCGTCCGACTCGCAGGCCATGGGCCGCATCGGCGAGGTGATCTGCCGCACCTGGCAGACCGCGCACAAGATGAAGACGCAGTTCGGCAAACTCACCGGCTCCGGCTCGAAGCACGCCGCCGCCGACAACTTCCGCGCGCTGCGCTACCTCGCAAAATACACGATCAACCCCGCCATCGCCCACGGCATTTCCCACATGGTCGGCTCGCTCGAGGTCGGCAAGTGGGCGGACATCGTCATCTTCAAGCCCGCGCTCTTCGGCGTGAAGCCCGAGATGATCCTCAAGGGCGGCTTCATCGCCTGGGCCAACATGGGCGACCCGAACGCATCGATCCCGACGCCGCAGCCGATGTTCTACCGCCCGCAGTTCGGCGCCGCCGCCCGCGCGGTCGCGAGCACCTCGCTCACCTTCGTCAGCGAGGCTTCCCTCAAGTCGAAGGGCAAGACGAGCGTGCGAAACCTCGACCTCAAGCGCCAACTCGTCGCCGTGAAGGGCACGCGCAAG
Source organism: Opitutaceae bacterium (assembly GCA_014879845.1). GTDB lineage: Bacteria > Verrucomicrobiota > Verrucomicrobiia > Opitutales > Opitutaceae > JAEWQP01. The sequence continues at coordinate 29,031 of JACSRI010000132.1, read as the reverse complement.
ATCGGCAAGCGGCACATGGTCCTCAACGACGCGCTCCCGAAGATCGAAGTCGATCCCGAGACCTACACGGTCAAAGCCGACGGCGTGCACCTCACCTGCGAGCCTGCGAAAGTGCTGCCGATGGCCCAGCGCTACTTCCTCTTCTGAGCCGGGTCATCCCGATCCGCGTAGTTGCCGATCCCGCGGCCCCCTTCCTCACCACAGCCCATTTGTCATCCAAGAGATGACAATCCCGCCGCGCCCGCGGCCGCCCGGCCCAAGGCCATTGTCAACTATTGGATGACAACGCGGCGAGCCGCCCTCCCGCTCCGAGGTGGCCGGCCGTGTCCTACGACCGCTCCGTTTTCGCTCAGCGCATGCCTCTCGACGCACCCGGAACGGGCGCGGCCGCTCCGGCGTGGTCGCGCCGGCTCGCTCCGGACGCCGCCGGCATGCGTCCGCCTACAGCGGCTCCTGGCCGCTGCGTTTGGCGAGGAGCCAGGCGACGAGCTGGAGCGTGCGCTCGGCGTCGGGCATGCGCGCCCCACCGGCAAGCCAGGCATGGATCGTTTGTCGTGGCACACCCATGACACGCGCGAGGCGGGCCTGCTGGCCGTGCGCCTCGAGTTCCTTGCGAAGTTCGAGTGCGAGGGCGTTCCAGAGGGGAGTCGCCTCGCCCGGGCGGAGCGTCGCACCGGCCTTGCGCTTGCGCGCCGAAGTGCGTTTCGCGGCGTCAGCCGCCTCGAAGGCAAGGCGTGCGCCGGCCTGCCACAGCAGTTCGCCCATCTCCTGCCCCATCGTCAGCCTCGGATGCGAAAAGAGTGATTTCATGGTTCGGAAGAATGTCATCTATTGGATGACATTCGGATCGGCCGACGGCGAGCGAAACGCTCAGGGGCGCGTGGCGAGGAAGGCGCGCCAGCCGCCCAGGGCGGTGATGTCGCGGGCGTCGCGCACGGCGGCCGCCTCGCAGAGGAACCCCTGGACCCGGCTCCCATCGTCGAGCGCGATCGTGCCGATGCCGAGTGGCCCCGGTATCGCCGCGACGAAGCGGCCGAACGCAGTCTCCGAGAGTTCCCAGACCTCCACCTCGATCGCGCCCCCACCCTCGCCCGCGGAGACGCGCACGAGACCCGGCTTCGGGGGTGACGCATCAGGAAGGACGTAGAGCCGGTAGGTCGATGCCGTACGCGCGCGCCGCACGAGGGTCGCTCCGAGTGCGGTGAGTTGCCCGTTGAGCGGCAGACCGCTCAGGTGCGCGCCGCACACCGCGACCTGCACCACGGGTGTCGTGGAGGCGAGCACGCGGGCCGGTTTCTCCTCCCCGAGGAACTTCGCCCCGAGCCCAAGGAGCCGTTCGTCGCAGAAGGCGGGTGCCGAGAGCGTGACGCCCCACGGCAGGCCGTTGCTGAGAAAACCGGCCGGCACGGCGAGGCCGCAGAGGTCGAGCAGGTTCATGTGGTTGGTGTAGTATCCGAGATTTGAGTTCAGGCGGATCGGATCGGCCTCGACCTCCGCCACGGTGTAGATCGTGCCCGCGGTCGGCGTCAGCAGGACGTCGATGTCCGCCCACACGGCCTCGCATCGGCGCCGCAACGCAGCGAGCCGGTAGGTCGCTTCGAACGCACCCACCGCCGTGAGGCTGCGCGCGGTCTCGATGATCCTGCGCGTGACGGGGTGGAGCGAGTCCGGCTTCGCCTCGATAAAGGCCCGTATGGCCGCATACCGCTCCGCCACCCACGGGCCGTCGTAGAGCAGGCGCGCGGCTTCGCGAAACGGCGCGTAATCGATCTCGACGATCACCGCGCCGAGTGCCCGCCAGCGCTCGATCGCGGTGGCGAAGAGCGCGGACGCGCTCTCGTTGCCGAAGAACTCGCGTTGATCGGCGCGCGGCACCCCCACGCGCGGCGGCCATGGCTCGTGGGCGGGAGAAGGCGCAGCCGCACGGCTGAACGGATCGTCCGGATCAAACGCCGCCGCCACGGCGAGGACGCGCGCCGCATCGGCCACCGTTCGCGTAAAGATCGAGACGCAGTCAAGCGATCGACAGGCCGGCACCGCGCCGCGCGTGCTGAGCAGGCCGCGAGTCGGCTTGAGCCCGACCAGATTGTTGAACGCCGCAGGCACCCGGCCCGAACCGGCCGTGTCGGTGCCGAGGGCGAAGTCGCAGAGTTTCGCCGCCACCGCGACCGCCGATCCGGAGCTCGAGCCGCCGGGAAGGTAGGCGGGATCGAAGGGATTTTTTGGCACGCCATAGGGCGAGCGCACACCGACGAGCCCGGTCGCGAACTGGTCGAGGTTGGTCTTGCCGAGCGGGATCGCACCCGCGGTCATCAGACGCTCGACGACCGCCGCGCTGCGTGCCGGTGTGTATGCAAACTCCGGGCACGCCGCCGTGGTCGGTATGCCGGCGAGGTCGATGTTGTCCTTGATCGCGAAGGTCAGGCCGCGGAGCGGCGCCGGGTCGGGCAGACGCGCCGCCGCGTCGCCGAGGGCGAGCACGTGTTCGCGACACAGGCGTGAGATCCACGTCGGATCAGGGCCCCGCGCGTCGAGACGATCGAGAAGAAGATCGAGACTGATTCGACTCATGGGTAGGGCGAGGCCTCCGGCCGAGCCGTCATCGCACGCCGTCGGTGTCTGCGGCTCGGCCAGAGGCCTCGCCCTACCTTCGAACTCTCCTCACGCATCGGGCCTGAGGATCGCCAGCATATCGCCGGCCTGCACGGGTTTGCCTTCAGCGCAGAGCACCTCGGTCACGGTGGCGGATTCTTGGGCGTGCACGGAGATCTCCATCTTCATCGACTCAAGCACGACGAGTGCCTGGTCGCGGACGACGTGGTCGCCGGGCGCGGCCGTGATCTTCCAGACATTGCCGGGGACGTGGGCGACGATGGCCTTGTGCCCGGGCGGGATCGGTTTCGCGTCACCGATCGCGGTGGCGGATTCGGATTCGGCGGAGAAGTTAAGCTGGCCGGAGACCTCCCAGCGGTGCCGCTCCTCGGCGAAGGCGCGCTGCCGTTTCTCCTCGAACGCAGCAATCGCCGCCGCGTTGGCGCGGACGAAGGCGTGGTAGTCACGCAGACGCAGCGTGGTCTCCTCGGTGCGCAGCTTGAAACGGCCACGCGGGAAATCCTCGCGAATCCGGAGCAACTCGGCTGCGCTCACTTCATAGAAACGAATCTGGTCAAAGAAACGCAGGAGCCACGGCTTGCCGTCGACGAAGTCCGCGGTCTGGCGCCACCGGTTCCACATCTGGATGGTGCGACCGATGAACTGGTAGCCGCCGGGTCCCTCCATGCCGTAGACGCAAAGATAGGCGCCGCCGATGCCGACGGCGTTTTCCGGGGTCCAGGTGCGCGCGGGATTGTACTTCGTCGTGACGAGTCGGTGACGCGGATCATACGGCGTGGCGACCGGCGCGCCGAGATAGACGTCGCCCAGCGCGTAGACGAGGTAGTTCGCCTCGAAGGCGATGCGCTTCACCTCATCGACCGAGTCGAGGCCGTTGATGCGGCGGATGAACTCGATGTTGCTCGGGCACCAGGGCGCGTCCTTGCGCACGGTCTGCATGTATTTGCGGATCGCGAGCAGCGTGGACTCGTCCTCCCACGAGAGCGGCAGGTGCACGATGCGCGAGGGCACCTCCATCGCGTCGGCGTCGGGCAGGTGCGCCTCGGCGTCGAGCAGCGTCTCCATGAGGCGCTCGAGCGGCAGCACGCGGCTGTCGTAGTGGACCTGGAGCGAGCGGATGCCGGGCGTGAGGTCGAGCAGCCCAGGCGTGTGGTTCTGCTCGAGCCACTGCTGCAGTGCGTGCACGCGGAAGCGCAGGTCGAGGTCGAGCACGAGCGGGCCGTACTCGATGAGCAAATACTTGTCGCCGGCGCGACGGTAGCAGACGGCGGGGAGGTCGCCGCGGGCGGGTGTGGTGTGGAGCACCGCCGGCTCCACCGGCGGAACCTGAGATTTTGGATTTAGGATCCTAGATTTCACACCGCGTAGCGGCAGAAGCGTCTCGATCGAAGCTTCCTGGGCGACCTCGCGGGCGCGCGCCTCCGAGCCGGTCACCGGCGCGAACCGCACCTTGTCGCCGGGCTTGAGCTGGCCGACCTTCCACAGGTCGGCGGCGATGATCGTGGCCGGACAGACGAAACCGCCGCAGCTCGGGCCGTCGGGGCCGAGGACGATCGGCATGTCGCCGGTGAAATCGATCGCGCCGACAGCATAGGCGTTGTCGTGGATGTTGGACGGATGCAGGCCAGCCTCGCCGCCATCCGTGCGCGCCCAGCGCGGCTTGGGGCCGATGAGCCGCACGCCGGTGCGCGCGGAGTTGAAGTGTACCTCGTAGGTCGCGCTGAAGAGGTCCGCGATGTCGTCGGGTTGGAAGAAGTCCGGCGCACCGTGCGGGCCATACAACACCGCGATCTCCCACTGGCGCGCGTAACTCGGCACGAGTGCGGCGGGAAGCTTCAGCAGGCTGGCGTCGTCTCGTTCGCCGAAGACGGGACCTGGATTGACGCGCAGCACATCGCCCGTGCGCAGCGCGCGACCGGCATGTCCGCCGAAGTGGCCGAGCGTGAAGGTGCTCTTGCTGCCGAGGTAGTCGGGCACATCCAGGCCGTGACGCACGGCGAGATATGAACGCATGCCTGCACCAGCCATCGAACCGATGCGCAGCGTCTGCCCGCGGCGCACGCGCACAGCGCGCCAGAAGGCGACCGGTTTGTCATCGAGCGATGCGTTCGTCGCGGCGCCAGTCAGCGCGATCACCGCGGCGCACGCGAAGCGCAGCGTCGGACCGCTGAGCGTGATCTCGAGTCCGGCGGCCGACGAAGGATTGCCGACGAGCCGGTTCGCGAGACGGAAGGCGAGCGCGTCCATCGGACCCGAGGGCGGCACACCCACATCCCAGTGCCCGAGACGGCCCGGAAAATCCTGCACGGTGGTCTGCGTGCCGCCCTCGAGCACCTCGATCGTCGGCGCCGTGTACGGGAGCTTTTCGAGATACCGCGTGTAAACCTCGCCCGAACGAAACGCGTCGGTGGCGAGGATCTGCCGCAGGTAGGCGAGATTGGTCTCGAGGCCTCCGACGCGCGTGTCGGCCAGCGCCTGTTCGAGCCTGGCGAGAGCGTCCGCGCGATCGTCGCCGCGCACGATGATCTTCGCGATCATCGGATCGTAGTAGGGGCTCACCTCGCTGCCGCGCGCGACCCAGGTCTCGATGCGCGCAGCGCGCGGAAACACCATCTCCGTGAGCACGCCGGTCGAGGGCTGGAAGTTCTTCCCCGGATCCTCGGAGTAGAGCCGCACCTGGATCGAGGCGCCGCTCGCGCGCCGCTGGAAGCTCGAGAGATCAAGGTCGCCGGCCGCCTGGCGGACCATCCACTCGACGAGATCGATGCCCGTGACCTCCTCGGTCACGCCGTGTTCGACCTGCAGGCGCGTGTTGACCTCGAGAAAGTAGAACGAGCCGGTCGTGTCGTCGTAGACAAACTCCACCGTGCCCGCGTTCTCATAGCCCGCAGCGCGACCGAGCTTTTCAGCGCAGGTGAGGAGCGCGGCGCGCGTCTCGTCGGAGAGGCGGGGCGCGGGCGTCTCCTCGATGATCTTCTGGTTGCGGCGCTGGATCGAGCAGTCGCGCTCGCCGAGCGCCACGACGTGGCCGCGGCCGTCGCCGAAGATCTGCACCTCGATGTGGCGGGCGCGCTGCACGTACTTTTCGAGGTAGAGGCCGCTCTCCTTGAAGTTGGCACGGCTGAGGCGGTCCACGCGCTCGAAGGCCGGCTCGAGTTCCGCGGCGCTCCAACACAGCTGCATCCCGATGCCGCCGCCGCCAGCCGTGCTCTTGAGCATCACCGGAAAGCCGATACGCCCGGCCGCGGCGAGTGCCTCGGCGGCGTTGGCGAGCAGCGGCGTGCCGGGGAGCAACGGCACGTTCTGCTGCTGCGCGATCTCGCGGGCGGTGTGCTTCAGGCCGAAGCGCCGCATCTGGTCGGGCTTGGGCCCGATGAAGACTATGCCCGCCTCGGCACACGCCTCGGCGAAGCCGGGGTTTTCCGAGAGGAAGCCGTACCCGGGATGGATCGCCTGGGCGCCCGTGCGCTTCGCGGTCTCGAGGATCTTCTCGACCGCGAGATAACTTTGCGCGGCCGGTGCCGGCCCGATCGCGACGGCCTCATCGGCCATGTCGACGTGCAGCGAACCCGCATCGGCCTCGGAGTAGACGGCGACGGACTGGATGCCCATCCGTCGCAACGTGCGGATGATGCGACAGGCGATGGCGCCGCGATTGGCGATGAGGACTTTCGAGAAAGGCATCTTCTTAACCACGGATTACACGGATGGGCACGGATGAAGACCGGCCAAGGCAGGAGAGAACCACGAATGAACACGAATCACCGGACTCAGACCTCGTGATCGATCGCCCACTCTGGATTCGTGTCCATTCGTGTCCATTCGTGGTTCTTTCCATCTCTGCATCTCTATCCGTGCAATCTGTGCCATCTGTGGTTCCTCAGCTTCAGCCCCAAACGATCACCTCGATCGGCGTCGGGTTGTAGGCGTTGCAGGGATTGTTGAGCTGCGGGCAGTTCGAGATGAGGCAGAGGACGTCGCGCTCGGCACGGAGTTCGACGTAGCGGCCCGGGCCGGACACGCCGTCCTCGAAGGTGAGGCGGCCGTCGGGCGTGACCGGCACGTTCATGAAGAAGTTGATGTTGCAGGTGATGTCGCGCTTGCCGAAGTCGTGGCCGCAGCCGCAGGTCTGCGCGCCGCGGATGAAGCTGTCGCGGCAGGCGTGCATGGGCTCCTTCTCGTGGGCGTAACGCATGGTGTTACTCTCGCGCGAACAGGCACCGCCGAGCGTGTCGTGGCGGCCGCAGGTGTCGGCAAGGATGGTGAGCAGCACCTCGCCGCGCGTGCTCATGAGCCGCGTACCCGTCGTGAGGTAGAGCGCGCCCTGGTGGCGGATGGTGTCGCTCGCGCTGTAGCGGTTGTCGGTGTCGTGCGCGTCGTAGAAGAGCGTATCCGCGGCCTGGTTGCCCTCGAGGTCGACGAGGCGGAGGATCTGGCCCTGCTTGATCACGCGCGACCAGTGGTCGCCGGCGAGGACGATTTCGCGATGGGTCGCGGCGGCGGGAGAGCGTGGGCTTTCGGTGAGTGTGTTCATGGCGGTGCGGTGGCGGGTGCGCGTGCGCGGCGGACCGGAAGGTCCGCCCTCCAGGGAGGCGGCGTCAGGCGCGGAGGGCGAAGTAGGCTTCGTTGTTTTCCATCGCGCGGTGGTTTTCCGGACGCGAGCGGCGGCAGGGGTCTTCAGCGGGAACCGGGCCGGCGACGGCCGGGAAGACCTCCAGCTTCACCGAGCGCGGACGGTAAGTGGTGTCCGGATCGAGTGGGTGCTGGCAGGTGTTGAGCACGACGAGCGTGTTCAGCTCGAGACGAAGGTCGATTTGGTCGCCGGCCCTGGAGTGACTGGACACGAAGGTGAGCCGGCCAGACTCGTCGGCCACGACCTTGCTGAAGAGGTTGAGGTTCGGCACGAGGTCGCGCTCGCCGAGGCCCCACTTCGCGAGTTCGATGAGGAAACACTCGCGCGCACTGCGGAAGAAGTCATTGCGGTGCGTCTGGTAGGTTTGTGTGCCGTATTTCCCGGCGGCGAGCGCGGCGTCGGAGCAGCCGCAGACCGTGTCGTGCCAGCCGACGGTGTCGGCCGTGATCGAGGCGAGCAGGCGTCCCATGTCCGAGTGCAGGCAGAAGGGATGGCGCACGTGGAAGGTGTGCTGCCCCTTGAGCGTGTCGGGCATGTTGTAGCGCTCGACTGTGAGGTCGGCGTTGTAGAGGAGCATCCCGACGTTGGCCCCGCCTTCGAGGTCGGTGAGGCGGAGCGTCTTGCCGCGCGAGATCACGCCGGACCACATGCCGGCGTGGGTCAGCGTCTTCGTGTAGAGCGGTGTGGTGGCGGTCATGGCTTGGGCCGATGCAGGCGATGCGGTGTTACGTTTCGAGCCTTTTGTGTTACTGCAGGGAGTGTGCCGCGCCCAAAGCAAAATCTGGGATCGCGGCAGGTCGGGCGAGATCTCAGGCCGGGCCGCGGCCGGACGCGTGCCGCTGGTGCGGCTCGGCCAGAGGCCTCGCCCTACCCTCGAACCAGCCTCATTTCACCAGCGGCGGAATGGCGGCGGCGGTGAGGCTGAGCCGGCCGTTCTTCACGCCCTTGCAGGTGACGAGTTCGTCGGTGAGTTTGCGCAACTGATCGGCCGGGCCCTGCACGAGGAGCACCTCGAGGTAGTTGTGGTGCTCGAGGTGGACGTGCATGGAGGTGACGATGAGCAGGTAGTAGCGGTGCTGGATCTCGGCCAGCCGCGCCTGCAGGTCCTTCTTCCGGTAGTCATAGACGAGGCTGATCGTGCCCGCGACGGAGCCGGTCCCGATCTCGCTGGCGAATTCCACGAGCCCGTCGCGCGCCAGCGCGGCCACGGCCTGCGAACGGCTCTGGAAGCCGCGTCGCTTGACCATCTCGTCGAGTTCGTCGAGCAGACTCTCGGGGAGCGAGACGCTGAAGCGGGTGACCTTGTCGGAGGCGCGCTGGGTCGTGCGGGGCATGGCGATCAGGGAAGGCGCGTCGATCGTCGCAACCGCAAGCTCGGCTGTCGAGGTCGGGATCACGACGCCCCACCCCACTGGTTCTCCAGCGCGGCAACAGTCGTCAGCGTGCCCCAGATGCCGCCCTCCATCGTGATCATCTTCTCGCACGCGGCGCGCACCTCGGGGTCGAAGGTCGAGATGGCGTCGCGCACGTAGAGGCAGTCGAAGCCGCGGTCTGTCGCCTCGCGCAAGGTGGTGTGCACGCACACATCGGCGGTGACCCCGGCGATGACGCAGGTGGTCACGCCGCGCGCGCGGAGTTCGCTCTCGAGTCGCGTGCGGCAGAAGGCGCCGTAGGTCGCCTTGTCGACGACGAGTTCGCCGGGACAGGGCCGCAGTTCGTCGATGATGTCGTGGCCGTATTCGCCGCGGATGAGCAGGCGGCCCATCGGACCGCTCACGCCGATCTCTCCGCCCGCCTGGCGCGAGCGCGCGAGCTTCATCGGATACACGTCACTGAGGTCAGGCGCATAACCCTCCCGCGTGTGGACGATGTGCAGGCCCGCCGCGCGTGCGGCGAGGAGGAGTCGCTGCGCTGCCGGGATGATGTCGCGCACCCAGGCAAGCCCGCCACACCGGTCGGCATAACCGCCCGGTGCGCAGAAATCGCGCTGGAAATCGATCATGACCAGGGCGGTCTGTGCGCGCGAGGTCACGGTTGGCTCCAGAGTGAGGTGAGGCACGCTGTATCCGTCACGTAGGCGAACACATCGCTCATGCACAGGAGCGCGGCCGCGTGGTGGTCGGGGGAAACTCCAGCGCAGGCGTCCGCGGCGAGGAGCACACGGTAGTCCAGATGCCGCGCGGTGAAGACCGTGCTCATCACGCATTGGTGCGTGGTGACACCACACACGACGAGATTTTCGATGCGCCGGCAGCGCAGCACGAGATCGAGATCGGTCGCGAGGAAGCAATCGTAGCGCCGCTTGGCCACGATGTGGATGTCGCCGGGCTGCACGTCGAGCCCGGCCACGAGGTCCACTCCCGCGGTGCCTTCGAGACAATGCACCGGATCGTACTCGAGCTCGATGCCGTAGTCGCTCTGGTCGGCGCGGTGCATCTCGTGGGTGAAGATCACCGGCACACCCCGGCTCCGCGCCCACGCGATGAGTCGATTGATGGCCGGGACGATCGCGAGGCCGCCGGGCGTCTGCATGACGGCCCCGGCAGCCACGAAATCGTTCTCCATGTCGACGACGAGCAGCGCGGTATGGCGCGGTTCGATCCTTTCGCGGGGAAGCGGGCGCTGGAGCGGAGACTGCATGCCGCGACGACTACTGGATGATCGAGACGTCGAAGAGCGCGCTCACGTCGATGACCGAGTCGTTGACCTTGCGCTCGTGGAAGAAGGTGGCGAGGTCCCGGGCCACGGGAAGGGCTCCGCCGGTCATGGCCGCGATATTCTCGGCCTTCCCGTAGAGTTTCACCTTCGGGAGCATGGCCTCGATGTCCTCCGGCTTCATCTCGAGGGCCTTCGACGCGAGCGCCGCGGCTTCCTTCGGGTGCGCGATGACGAATTCATTGGCCCGATTCAAGGCGCGGAAAAATGCCTTGGTCTCGGCGGACTTGGCCGACTTGGTGACCGAGGAAACGGTGACGCAGTCGAGAATCAGATTCGGCACGCTCGCGGAGCTGAAGATCACGTGCCCGACCTTGTCGGCGGAGACCTGGCTGATCCACGGTTCCCACGTCACGGCGACGTCGAGCTTGCCCGCGGCGAACGCGGCGCCGGCGTCGTCCGCGCCCATGCTCGTGAGGTCGATGTCCTTTTCCGTGAGCCCGGCCGACTCCAGGGCCTTGATCAGGAGGAGGTGGTTGCACTCGCCGATCGTGGCGGCGACCTTGCGGCCCTTCATGTCCTTCACCGTGGCGATCTCCTTCTTCGCCACCACGGCGTCGGCCCCGGCGCTCGTGTCGGTTAGGTAGACCACGCTCAGTTGACCCGGAGCCTTGTCCAGCGCGATGATCGCGCTGTCGACGGTGGTGAAGTGGGCGTCGAGATCGCCGGCGAGCAGCGGCTTGAGCCCGTCACCGGGAGCGCTGAACGACGTCTTGGTCACCGCGAGGCCCTCCTCGGTGAAGTAACCCTTCTCTTCCGCGACGAAGAGTGCGATGTAGCCGATCCAGTTGTTGTACCCGATACGGTAGGGCTTGAGCTCGGCCGCGTGGGCCGATTCGAGCCCCGCGAGTGCGAGGAGTGCGAGGAGCGTCAGTTTTTTCATGGTTGCGAGTGGGTGAGAGGGGTGTCCGCCGGCTCGCGACGGACGAGTTTGCGCAGCAGCTCCGCACGATCAGTGCCACTGCGGGAGTCCTGGTGCAGCAGTCCGAACAATTCTCGACGGAGCTGGAGAAACTCCGGCTGCACTTTGAGCTCCAACGGCCGCGCGGGACCGAACGGCACGGCGAGATCGCGGATGATCCGGCCGGGCCGCGCGGAAAACACGAGCACCCGCGTCGAGAGAAACAGGGCCTCGTCGATGTCGTGGGTGACGAAAAGCACTGTCATCTTTTCATGGGCATGGAGGAGGAGAAGCATCTCCTGCAGTTCCTCGCGTGTCTGCGCATCGAGGGCCCCAAACGGCTCGTCCATGAGCAGCAACTTCGGACGGTTCACGAGCGCGCGCGCGATCGCGACGCGCTGCTTCATGCCGCCGCTCAGCTCGCGCGGGTACGCCTCGGCGAAATCGGCGAGGCCCATCAACTCGAGCAGCGAGTCCGCCCGCTCCCACTCGTGCACGACCTCGCCGAGATCCCGCCAATAGTCGGTGTTGGCCGCGAGCGTGAGGGCGAACTGTACATTCTCCCGCACGCGCAACCACGGAAACAGCGTGTAGTTCTGGAACACCATGCCGCGATCGCGGCCGGGCCCGCACACGGGCACGCCGGCGAGCTCGATCGATCCGGCCGTGGGTTCGTCGAGGCCCGCGACGAGGTAAAGCAGCGTCGACTTTCCGCATCCCGAAGGCCCCAGCAGGCTGATGAACTCCCCGGGCTGCACGGAAAACGTCGAGGGTGCCAATGCCTGCGTATCGCGCCCGCGCGTCCGGTAGCATTTCTCGAGCTGGCGGAGTTCAAGGCTCATGGCGTGTCGCCCCGTCGCACCGCCGGATGGTCGAAGTCGATCTCGCGCCGCGCGTCCGGATGCGTCGCGGCATACACCGCGATCTCACGGCCGCGCGCAAACCACACGCCGCCCCGCGCCTGCATCGCACGCACGAGGTCCTCGAGGAGCCGCACGCGCGACGGGCGGCCCGAGAGCCAGGGATGGAGCGTGAGCACGAAGCAGCAGCCGAAATCGTGCATCGCCTCGAACTCGCGCCACCATAGATCGTAGACCTTCGCGCAGTTTTCCGGCGTGAATCCCCAGGCCGGATCCGCACTGAACGCAAACTGCTCCCAGTCCTCGAGCATCCACTGTCCTGGGATCTCCACGACACCGTTCGCGTGCACGTAGGGCACATCGTCGCCCATCTCGCTGGCACCGTAGACCAGGCCATGTTTGCGCAGCAGCCCCGCGGTCCACGGATTGGTTTCAAACCACGGGGCGCGATAGCCGACCGGGCGCACGCCACCGCACGCGCGGGTGAGCTCGTCGATGCAGCGCACGAGGATCTCCTCCTCCTGCGCCTCGGTCACGCCGGCGAGCCGCTCGTGCACATCGCCGTGCAGGCCCACCTCGTGGCCGCGCGCGACGATCGCCTCGACCATGCGCGGATGATGCCGAGCGATGTAGGTCGGCACGAAGAACGTGGCCGGCACGCCCAGTGCCTCGAGCAAACCCAGCAGCCGGGGGACGCCGATCCGCGGACCGTACTCGCACTGCGACATGAGCGTGCGCCGCGACGCAAGATGCGCGCCCTCCGACAACACGGTCGTCTCGCCATCGACGTCGAAGCAGAGCATCGCGGCACAGCGATGACCCTCCGGCCAGACAAAGCGCGGAGCCGGGGCATACCGTGGGACCATGTCGTGCGGAGTTTTCATCGCTTGCTCGTGTCGGCCCAGTGGAACAGCCGACGTCCGGCCGCACGGAAGAGCAGGTCGAGCGCCAGCCCGATGCAGCCGAGCAGGAGCAGGTAGAACCAGATCTTGGGTGACTGCAGAAACCGGTAGTACTTGAGCGTGCGGTAGCCGAGCCCCTCGGTGGCGGCGACGAACTCGGCCACGATGACGTAGCTCCACGCCCAGCCGTGGCAGAGGCGCATCGCATCGAAGATGCCGGGCATCGCGCCACGCAACAGCACCAGCGGCAGCACCTCCCGCCGTGACGCTCCCAGCGTGTAGCTCACCTGCACCAGCTCGTACGGCACGCGCCGCGTTTCGTCGGCGACCATGAGCACGAGCTGAAAGAATGTGCCGATGAAAATGAGCATCACCTTGGAGAGTTCGCCGATGCCGAAGAAGATCATCAGCACCGGCACGAGCGCCGGCACCGGGATATAGCGGATGAACTCCGTCAGCGGCTGCAGCCAGGCCTCGGCGATCCGGTACGCCCCCATGAGCAGGCCAAGCGGCAGCGCGATCGCGGCCGAAAGCAGGAAGCCGTAGCCCACGCGCAGGAAACTCGCGCCCACGTCGGCCCGCATGTTCCCGTCGCGCCACAGCTCCCATCCACCCGCCCACACGCGCTCAGGCGTCGGGATGAAAACCGGATTGGTGCCGGGCCGGTGGCTGAACCACCACCACACCGCCACCGCCGCGACAAAGCTCGCCGCCGCGGTGACCCCATAGGCCCACTGGGGAATGTCACGCCGCGGCGCGAGGAGCGCGCGCATCGGGGATTGGCTCCGTGGTTTCATCGCGTCGGTGGAAACCTGAGCGCAGCCTCACGGGCGCCGCGCGACAAAATCGATCTCCACGCGCGCACCCCGCGCGAGGGCGGTCACGCCGACACACGTGCGCGCGGGCCGGCGGTCTTCCGGAAAATACGAGGCGTAGACGCGATTGAACGGCGCGTACTCGTCCTCGAAGCGGGTCAGGAAGCAACGCGCGCACACGACATGCGAGAGATCCAGGCCGAGGCCGCGCAGCACGGTGATGAGGTTGGCGAACACGACGCGCGTCTGCGTCTCGATGTCGGGCGCAAGCGGCGCGGACTCGTCGGCCTGGTCGATGGGCATCTGGCCGGTGACGAAGACCCAGCCATCGCATTCGACCGCGTGCGAGAACGGCGCCACCGGCGTCGGCCCGCCCGCGATCATGTGGAAGAGTGGCGCGCTCATTGGTCGGTTCGTTCAGAACAAGCGCGCGTAGCGGTCGATCTCCCACTGGCTGACGGTCTGGTGGTAGGCGCGCCATTCGTTGGCCTTGTAATGGACGAACTCGTCGCGCAGGCCCTGACCGAGCGTCTTGGTGACGAACGGGTCGGCGGCGAAGGCCTCGACCGCTTTCTCGAGGTCGCGCGGCAGGTAGCAGATGCCGCGATTCGCCAGCTCGGCTTCCGGCAATTCGTAGAGGTTGTCCTCCTGCGGCGCGCCGGGATCGAGTTTCTCACGGATGCCCTCGAGGCCGGCGGCGAGGGCGAGCGCGGCGGCGAGGTAGGGATTGCACGCCGAGTCGGCGTTGCGGCTCTCGCAGCGGCCGCCGCCCATCGGCACGCGGATGGAGTTGGTGCGGTTGTTCGTGCCGAAGGAGTTGAAGACCGGCGCCCACGAGTAGTAGCTCATGGCGCCGCGGCGCACGAGGCGCTTGTAGCTGTTGACGGTCGGCGCGAACGCGGCGCACAGGGCGGGGCCATGACGCAGGATGCCCGCGATAAATGAATACGCCATGGGCGTGAGCCCGAGACCGCGCGGGTCGTCCTTCGGGTCGCACTTGAAGACATTCTTCCCGCTCTCGAGATCGTAGAGCGACATGTTGAAGTGCGCGCCGTTGCCGGTCTTGTCGGGAAACGGCTTGGGCATGAAGGTCGCGAGCAGGCCTTCCTCCGCGGCATACTGCTTGGCCATCATGCGGAAGAAGACGTAACGGTCGCACATGGTGAGCGCGTCCGCGTAGCGAAAATCGAACTCGAACTGCGAGTTCGCGTCCTCGTGGTCGAGCGAGTAGAGATCCCAGCCGAGCTGCTGGATGGTGGACGAGACCTTGTCGAGCCAGGTGAAGCGGTCGAGGAAGCGCTTGATGTCGTAGCAACTCTTGTTGAGGTCGTCGTCGGGATTCGGAATGTGGAGACGGCCGTCCGCGCCCATCTTCACGACGAAGACCTCGCACTCGATGCCGAGGTTCATGCCGAGGCCGAGCTTGGCGGCTTCCGCGAGCACCTTCTTCAGTGCGACGCGCGTGTTGATGTCGTAGGGCTGGCCGTGGAAGGTGTTGTCGGCGGGAAACCACGCCACCTCCGGACGCCACGGCAGGATGATGCCGCGGTCGAGGTCGGGCACGGACGCGATCTCGTCGTCGTTCGGGCTCTGGCCGAGGCCGTCGAGCGCGTAGCCGGTGTAGAGCTCGGAGCCGTGCGCGAAGTGAAGGAAGTGGTCGATGGGCACGAACTTGCCCTTGGGCACGCCGTGGATGTCGACGTAGGCGCCGACGACGTATTTCACGCCCTTGGAGCGCAGCTCAGCCTGCTGGGCCAGGATTTCGGAATCGGATTTCATGGAGAGAACTTCGCGGGGTTGGCGAAAGGCGCGGCGAGCGGCGCCTGCTCGCGCAGGCCGCGGCGCACGAGCTTCGCGAGGTCGGCGACGATCCACGCGAAGAGCCGGCGGCCGTCTTGGACGGAGGCGCGGCTGGGATAGCCGGTGACGCCGTTGGCGCTGGTGCGATTGACCGGATGCGCGAAGACGAGCCCGCCGGTGCGGTCGGGATCGTCGGCAGCGCGCGCGAGGCGCGGACGCGCGAGCTCGGGCGCGGTCGCGAGCATGAGCGAGGTCTCGGCGGCATTCGCGTGCCAGTCCTGCGCGTCGGCGAAGAACGCACGGCGCACGCGCGGGCTGACGTCGGCGGTGTTGATCACCGCGACCATGAAGCCGTCGTAGCGGCTTCGCAGGATCTCAAGGGCGCAGCGCAGCGGCGCGAAGTTGGTCACATGGCTGTTGACGAGAAAGAGCCGGCGGATTCCCGCGGCATGGAGCCAATCGCCGATATCGGTCACGAGCGCGATGAGGGTCTGCGGCTGGAGCGCGAGCGTGCCCGGCCAGCGGTGCGAATGACCGAGGGAGCAGCCGTAGGTCAGTGTCGGGAGAACGGGTACACCCGTGGCGGCCGAGACGGCGCGGCACACATCGCTCGCGAGGCGCGCATCCATGCCGGTGCCGAGGTGCGGGCCGTGTTGCTCGGTGGCGCCGCACGGCAGGAGCACGGCATCCATGCCGCCGGCGATACAATCGGCGATCTCGGACCACGTGAGCGTGGACCAGTCGAGCGCTGGACGGGATGAACGATGATGGCGCTTCATCGGCGTCACTCCACATCGTCGCCGACCTGCGTGAGGCGGACGATCGGCAGTTTCTCCGGCTCGCCCTCGTGGGCCGCGGCCGGCGGATGAATCAGTTCGTCGAGCCGACGGCGCGTCGCGAGAAACTCCGGCGACGTCACCTGCGCGAGCGAGCGCGGGCGCGGCACGGGCACCTCGATGAGTTCCTGCACCTCGCCGGGGTTGGCCTTGAGCACGAGGATGCGGTCGGCGAGCAGGATGGCCTCGTCGAGATCGTGCGTGATGAAGAGGATCGTGACGTCGACGTTGCGCCAGATCTCCATCAGGTGCGTCTGCATCTGGGCACGCGTCTGCGCGTCGAGCGCGCCAAACGGCTCATCCATGAGCAGGATACGCGGGTTGGCCGCGAGGGCGCGCGCGATCGCGGTGCGCTGCTTCATGCCGCCGGAGAGCTGGGCCGGGTAGTGTTTGGCGAACTTCCCGAGTCCGACGAGATCGATCCACTCGCGGGCGCGCGCCTCGGCGGTGCCGCGGTCGACCCGCTGCATCTCGAGGCCGAACATGACATTCTGCGTCACCGTGAGCCACGGAAAGAGCGTGTAGCCCTGGAACACCATGCCTCGGTCGGGCCCCGGTCCGGCCACCTCGCGGCCATCGAGGAGCATGCGCCCGCTCGTCGGATGATCGAGGCCCGCGACCATGCGGATGAGCGTGGACTTGCCGCAGCCGGAGGGACCGATGACGCAAACAAACTCGCGCCGGTGCACCGAGAACGACACCTCGCGCAGCGCCGTGACCATCCCGTGCTCGCCCGAGAATTCCCGACCGAGCCGGTCGACCTCGAGCACCACCGGGCGCTCCCTGAGGCGGCGGAACCGCTCGGCCACGGCGGGCGCCTGGGCGCGATAGTCGGGAAGTCCGGCGGTGTCGTGAAGGTGTGGAGACGTCATGGCCGTGTCCTCCCGTCAGTCGAAGAGCGTCACCTCGCGCCCGGCAAAGAGTCGCCCGAGGATCGTGCGCAGCCGGCTGGGGCGGTGGTTTCTCCAGGGAAACGCCCGCTCCCCGATGAAGGCCAGCACCTGGTCGGTCACCAGGCCGATGATCCCGATGATCACGATCGCGGCATAGACGTTCTCAAAGTTCCGATACTTCGCCTGCTGGTTGATGAAAAACGTGATGCCCGAACTCACGCCGACCACCTCGGCCACGATCAGGTAGGTCCAGGCCCAGCCGAGGAGGATGCGCATGTCGTTGTAGAGGTCGGGCAGGCTGGCGGGCACCAGCACGCGCAGCACGAGGTGCTTGCGCCGCGCGCCGAGCGTCTGCGCGGCCTCGAGGAGCGAGAGCTCCGTCTTGCGCACGGTGTTGGCTACGACGAGCACCTGCTGGAAGAACGTGCCGATGACGATGATCGCGATCTTGGGCTCGAGGTGGATGCCGAGGATCGCGACCATGAGTGCGCCGAAGGCCGGTGCCGGCATGTAGCGGATGAAGTCGACGACCGGCTCGGTCATGCGCGCGATCGAGGCGAACGCACCGCAGAGGATGCCGAGCGGCACGCCGACGGCGGACGAGATGATGAAGCCGAAGAAGATCGTCTTGATGCTCATCGCCAGGCTCTCGTGCAGCCAGAGGTCGCCCCGGAGCTTGGGCTCGGTCGTGAAGGCGGTGTAGAGCGCGACGGCGACGCGATGCGGCGCGGGAAGGTAGATCGGGTTGGCACGTTCGCCCTCCGGCACGCGGCCGCCGGCCTGCCCGAGGCGCGCGACTTCGCGCTCGAAATCGGCGCGCGGCACGAGCTGGCCCGATTTCAGCCACGTCACGTCTCCCGGCTCCGTGACCTCGATCATCGGGTGCCAGACAAACGGCACGTAGCTCACCAGGCTCCACGCGGCGAGCGGCAGCAGGATCGCCATGAGCCCGAACAGGCGCCGCTGCCGGATCGAGAGCTCCTGGCGAACGGCGAACCAGCGGGTGCGGGGCATGGTGTTTTGCGTTGGAACCAGGCGCGCGACTCCCCCACCCGGCCGCGGTGGGCCGGGCCTGTGCGGCCGGGGCTGACGCGTGACGTGGCGGAGCGGAGTCGACGCGGCGGGCGTTACTTCTTCAGGGCCTCGACGGTGAGCGATGCGTCGATGTAGGAGGCGATGTCCTGGGATTCCTTATACACCTCGTTGGCCACGTTGAACTCATTGGCGATCGCGGTGGACCCGGTGAGCGAGCCGAAGCCCTCGGCCCTGGAGGTGAAGATCTTCACGCTTTCGGTGAGCGAGAGGAACTGCGTGCCGTCGAGAAAGCGCGCGTAGACCACCGGATCGACGCCGGCGCGCGCGGCCATGATCTTGATGCCGTCGGGCCGCGTGGCCGGATCGCGCAGGTAGGCGACGACCTTGTCCCAGGCCTTCACGACCTTGACCCAGTCCGCCCGGCGCGTCGCGAGGCTCTGGGGCGTGACGACGATCGCGTCGTAGATGAGACCGGGTTCGTTGGCGCTGGTGTAGATGGCCTTCGACCCGGGCACGGCGCGGAGCGCCTCGCCGGAATTGGGCTGCCAGGCGCCGATCGCGTCGACCTGGCCGGAGGCGAGCACCTGCGGCGTCTGGTTCGTGGGTGTGGGCACGAGTTCGACATCCTTGTCGGTGAGGCCGACCTTCTTGAGGCCGTTGAGCAGGAGCAGGTGTTCGACGAAACCGATCTCGATGCCGATCTTCTTGCCGGCGAGCTGCTCGATCGAGTCGATGCCCGGGCGGGCCACGATCATGTCGTTGCCGTTGGAGAAGTCGGTGAGGAGGACCATCACGTTCTTCGCGCCGCCGGCGCCGGTGACGAGCGCGTCGCCGTTGGTCACGGTGACGGCGTCGCACTTGCCAGCGGTGAACGCCTCCATCGAGGGGCCGTACTCGAACCAGAGCAGCTCCACCTCCACGCCTGCCTCCGTGAAGAATCCCTTCTGCGCCGCGATCTCGAGCGCGGTCCAGCCGGGCCAGTCGGAGAAGGCGATCTTGAGCGGCTCGGCGGCGAGCCGCCCGGCGAGAGCCAGCACTGCGGCGGCGAGGAGTGAGGAACGACGGAGGAAGGAGCGTTGGATCATGGCGGGAGTGCTACGTTTTGAGCAAAAGGTGTTACGCCTGTGCTCAAGCACGGCATGTGCCAGCGGCGACACGATGCCCGCCGGGCCGAAAAACAACGATTTGCCGCGCCGGGCTGACACGAAGCCGCCGGCACCGCCGCCTACGGCCCGATCTTCTCGCCCGGTGCGAGTTCGCGGAACAGCGCCACCGCGTGCTGGTAGTCTTCGTTGCTCAAGGCGTGTCGCAGCACGACGCGCAGGTCGTCGCGGGCGCCGTCGCGATCGCCCAGGTAGTGGCGTGCGATCGCCCGGTCATAATAGGCGTCGTACATGTCCGGCACTTCGCGCAGGATGGTGTCGCACGAGTCGCGCAGGGCTTTCCAGTCCTGGCGCAGCAGCGCCTGCTGGGCCCGCAACATCCCCCGATCCAAATCCGTCGCGCAGGTACCGACGGCCCGTTCGAACCAGGCATCGGTCAGCACATCGCCAGCGCCCAGCACGCGCGCGACGGGCAGCCACGACCGCAGGTGCAGTGCGTCGGGGTTCATCCACAACTCGCCGACCACGCGGCCGAGCTGCTCACGCATCGCCTCGTCGAGCAGTTCGACCTCGCCCGCATGCCCCGCGGCGAGCAGGCCGTTGCGGGCCACGCGGAAGAGATGTGGCTGCATGAGGACCTCGGGCGAAAGCGTTTCCGCCACGCGCAGTCCCTCCTCCGCCTGCCCACGGGTCAGAAGGAAGTGCAGTTCGATCCCGCGGCGTTCGTTTTCGGAGACACCCTGGCGGGCGGGCTCGTCGAAGATGGCCGCCGGGCGGGCATCCCTCCCGGTGCGCAGCGCGGCGTAGGCACAGAGCAAAGCCACGGAACGCGCGGTCTGCGGCCGACTCGCGGCCTCGGGCGAGTTCCTGAATTGCTCCGCTGCCGCGAGGACGCGCGCCAGGATCTCCGGACGATCGATGTCGCAGAGCGCACCCGCGCCCATGACCCATTGCGCGCGATCGGCATCGGTCCCGGGAGCCATGAGCGCCAACTCGAGGATGCGCGGGGCCAGCGTGGGATTCTTCGCGCGGACCAATTGCGCCTGATAGAGCGCGCCAAGCGGCGCCGCCGCGAAGGCCTCACCCGCCAGGTAGCCGTGGTCGATCACCCAGACAGCCTCGGAAAAGTGCTCCTCGGCGGTCAACCGGTGGCTGTATCCAAAAGAGACCTGACGCCGCACCTTGTCCGGCACCGGGTCGTTGCCGACCGGCACCGAGACCAGGATGTCGCGCAACCCCGCGGCAAACGACCGCTGGTCCTGCGCACGCCGGACACTGCGTGTCCAGCCGAGGCGCAAGGTGGCCAGGGACTGGCCGGCCGTCGGATCGACGCGAGCGTCCTTGGCCGCGGCGATCAGGGCCGAGGCCCGACCAAACTCCCCGGCCGTCGCCAACCGCTCGACCAGGTGGCGCACACACTCGACGCGGATCCCGTCGAGCGGCGCGGCGTTGAGGAGGGCGAAGGCGTGCACTTCCGCGTCCGCGCCACCGGCCTCGACACGCTTGAGCGCGTCCACGCAGGCACGCGTCGAATCGGCGCGAGCCTCGGCCAGGAAGGCGAAGGAGGGATCAGCCACCGCCCGCTCCAGCAGGCGTGTCTCGCCCCGTCCGGCGAGGTAGCTGACCAGGCTGTAGACGAGCCGCGCACGACGCTCGTCCGGCAAGACGGTGAGGGCGGACGCAGACAGGTAGGTGTCGGTCAAGCGTTCCACATCGTTGGTTTGGAAGGCCAGTGCGATGACGGCCGAGGCGAACGCGCCCACCCGCGTCTCCGCCGGCAGCGCCTCCTCGCGCGCGGACAGGACATTGAACTTGAGCACCTCGGCGGAGCTGACGCCTTCCTGCTGACCGACGAGCGGCGCCTTGAATGCGGCGAAGCGCCGGTCGTCCAGCGTCGCCGGAGGCACGTGCTCGAGCCAGCCCGCATCCTGGCGTGCAAACCAGGTCTCGATGGCCGCCGTGAGTTCTCCGCTCGCATGCGCCTCCTTCTTCAGTCCCTCGAGCCGCTCGAGCAGGATCTTGCCGATATCGGAGGTGCGTTCGAAATCGGAACGCACGGTCTCCCGATCGAGCAGGCGCCGCTGCGAGACCGCATCCTTGCCCAGCCAGTAGGTGTCGGAAAGGATCCGGACCGACATCATGCGATGCGGCACCTCACCCAGCCCGGCCAGCGCCAGCTCGAGCTGCGTCACGGCTTCCGACTCGTCGGGCTGACCGCGCGAGGCGACGACCCAGACGCGCAGACCCGCCATGCCTTGGGGATCCGACGTACCCAGATCCTCATACAGCGCGCGACCGGCCGCGGCGGCATCCTTGTGCCGGCCGACGCCGGAGAGCATGACGCAGCGCCAGACCCGCCCCGAGTTGTCGAACTCGGGGTCGACCGGCCCGGCACCGTCGAGCAACCCGAGGCCGACGGTGTAGATGCGCTGCGCAAACGCCGAGGAGATGCGGCCCGACTTGTCCACCTGCGTGCTGAAGTCGCTGCCGAACATCGGAATGACCCGCGCGAGGCGGGCGTAGGTGTCCATCTCGCGCAGGTAGGCCGCGATGTTTTTCGTCGCCACCGCTTTGTCGATACGCGCGCCCAGGGCCGTGAAATCCGTCTCGAGCGGCAGCTCGTGCAGCGCGGGCCGGGGGATGCCATTCAGGTCGAGCAGGGCATACCAGGTGTCGATCCAGGCGGCCGTGCGCTCCCAATACCGGCGCAGCGCATCGGGCTGCTTCGCGGTGCGCAGGAGAATCTTCACGGCGATCTTGTGATCCGAGCCGTCGATGTACTGCGTCTCCTGCCTGCGCATGTCCTCGATCAGCGCGAGCGCCTGGTCGTACTCACCCCGGCCGACATGGAGGAGCACGGCCGGGTAGAGGTAGTCGACACTCCACTTGTGGTCGGTGTGCACGGGCACAATGCGATGGAACGCGGCCAGGGCCTCGTCGACCCGCCCGGCCCCGAGTTCGAGCAGGCCGAGTTCGCCGCCGGCACCGACGACCTGGTAGTTCTTCGCGGCGGGCTGTTCGAGCACGCGTGCATAGATCGCACGCGCCTCGTCGAGTCGCCCGCCCGCGCGGGTGAACGCTGCATACTCCTGCCACGCCTGGATGACCGGCTCACCGGCCTCGGGCGACAGCGCGAGCACCTGGCGCCCGAGCACGTCGACCAGTCCCGGCGACAGCTCGTTCTTGCGCAGCCACCACATCGACCAGCGCGCGTACTTCGCAAGCGTCGGCACGTCGGGCTCGTGGTGCAGGATGAGCTGCATCGCCCCGTCCACTGTCCCGGGCCCGTCGCGCGCGTCGTCACGCTCGGACAGGTGCTTCTCGAGTGCCGCCATCGTCCCGAACGTCTCCATCTTCCCGGGCGTCCACCACTCCGGTCGGTTCTGCTCGAGCCAGGCCGCGACGTGGCGACGCACGCCGGCGACGATGACCTGCTGGGCCGCGATCGGCTCCCACCGTTGCCTGACCGCCGCGACCTTGGGATGCGCCTCGTCGGCCGGCACGGCGGCCAGGATCGCCCCGATGACCGCCGTGCGATGCCCGGGCGGGATGAGCGCGTCGCCAGCGATCAACGTGTCGAGCGCGGCGGCGAGCATCCCGTCCGAAGTCTCAGCCTCCGCGGAGGCGAACTGCCGGGCCCAGGCCCCCGCACCCTCGGTGTCACCGATCTGCGCATACATGCCGGAGATCAACTCCACGATGGTCTCGCGCGCCTCGCTGTCGTAGTCGTCGTGCCGCAGCAGGAACTCGAGCGCCCGCGCGGCATCGCTCTCGCGCCGGTAGCGGGCGGCGAAGACCGCCGCCCACCCGCGCCGGTAGGCGGTGAGCGTCTTGTCGTCGGCGACTTGTTCGAGTCGATCGATCGCCGCCGGGTCCTTGTCGGCCTCCCATCGCGCCTTGGCCTCGAGGTAGACGCCCCAGGCGCGCAACCCGGGGCTGATCCGCCCGGCATACTGGCCGAGCAACTCGCTCGCACGGTCGGCAAACTCCCGGTTGGTCGTGTCGGTCCAGTCCAGCGACGCCAGCCAGATCCGCGCCTCGAAGACCGTCTCGGTGTCGTTGGGAAACCACTGCAGGATCTTCTCCAGACCGGCGCGCCGCTGCACGGGCCGCGCCTTTTCCGGATACCGCTCATTGAGCAGCCGGAGCTGTCCCTGGCCCGTGGGCAGGATGGGAAAGTCCGAGAGGTCGGCCGCCGCGCCCGGCGCCGGCTGCGTTGACGCTGTCGCCGTGCGCTGCAGCACGACCGGCTGCTCGAGCCAGGCCGTCAGCGAACGGATCGACCGCTGCAGGACCGGGTAGTCGGTCGCGGCCAGGCCGACCTGCTTCGGATGCCAAGCGAGACGGGCCCCGAGGCGGCCGGGCGCGATCGACCACTCGGCGCCAAAGTCGGCGACCGCCGACGGCGCGGAAAAAGCGTCCGGCACGCCCGGCGCGCCCCAGCCCTCGGGTAGGGCGATCGTCACCGCGACCGACTCCTCGCGTCGACGCGTGACGTAGGGAAAGCGCCGGTCGCCCCGGGTCTCCACCGAAGGCAGCCAGTCGGCCGGATAGGGAAACACGAGCGCCTGGTCGCCCGAAGCGCGCGCTCCCCGCACGAAATAGGCGCGTATCGAGGTCCTGCGGACAGAACCCTCGACCGGCGTGTAATCGATGTCGACGACGTCCGCGCCCGGGAAGAAACCGGCGGTGAGGCGCTGCATCCACCGCAGGCGGCCGTCGCGGTCGAGGCTGTTGAGGTAGTTCGCGTAGCCGGCCGCATCGCTCCCCTCCCCCGCCAGCGTGAACCAGCCGGAGAGGGCGCCGTCCTCCGCGAGCACGAGGTCGCCGCTCACGCGGATGGCGGCGTCGAGCGCATCCGGCGTGCGGGCCCAGATCGCCCGGCCCTCCCGCACGACGAGCACGTCGCGGGCGAGGTCGGACAGCCCGACCGACCCGGCGGGCAGGTATTTGATCGTGGGGTCGCAGAACGTGAAACCGCCGGCCCCGTCCTCGACCGCAAGGATCGCGTGGTTGAACTGGCGCCACGACGGACTGTCGACCTGCACCCGGCCCAGCCCGCTGGTCTGCAGCAGGACCACGTGGGCCGAGATGCCCTTGTGCGCGAGCATGGCGCGGAGAAGGTTGGCCTTGTCCTTGCAATCTCCATACCGCGCCTCCCAGACCTCGCGGCAGGGGTGCGGCTGGTAGCCCGCGAGCCCGAACTCCAGGCCCACGTAGCGTACGTCGTTGGCGACCTTCTCGGTGAGCCGTGCCAGGACCTCGGTCCTGGAGGTCAGCCCCTCGGTCCACCGATCCACCTCCGCCTCGAGCGCGGGCCCGAGTTCGGAGCGGTCCCGGACCAGGCCGTGGAACCACGCAGCCACGGCGTCCCACGATTCGAGCGTCGTCAGCCACAGCGTCGGACCGCGGTACTCATACTGCGGGCCGTTCTCCTCCCACGGCACATAGGGCGCTGCGGTCCGCGACCACGTCCGGCGTTCCCGGCCGTCCGCGTAACGCTCGCTCAACGGCTCAGGCACGCCCGATCCTGTCGTGACGGCGCGGATGCGCTCGAGTTGCTCGCTGGGAAAATCGAGCACGAGGCGCTGGCGATGCGCCGGCCAGCCGCGAGAGAACGTGTGCGCATAGGCGAATTCACCCGGCATGACCGGCTGGTTCTCCCGGACCAGCACGATCGCCTCGGTCACGGAGCCGGGCGCGACGTGCGGGTAGATGACGTTGAGTTCGGCTTCGCTCGTGTAGAGGGAGTTGTCCGCCTCGCGCTGCGGCGTCTGGATGAAGGCACCCTTGCCTTCGACCGGTATCCTCTCCCCGTCGGCCCGCACCGACGCCGCATCGATCAGGAAGATGTCCTCGCGATCGCGGTCGAAGGTGAAGATGTCGTTGCCCACATAGTCGACGCCCGATTGATCGGCGGCGAACTGAGCGACGTGGATGAGGCGATAGACCAGTCCATCGTCGCCATGAAAATACACGCGTTCGTGCAGGAGGACCACGCCGCCGCCATCCTCGCCCGGGAAGGCAGTGCGGCCGTCCATCACCTCGGCCAGCGGGGTGAGTAGGCCGGCGAGACGGTCGGCGTAGACCGGCGGTGGTGTGCGCGAGACCTCGGTCGTCGACGCGGCATGGAGCGGGGTAACCACCGCGAGCAGGGCGGCAGCAAGCAGGGGAGCGACGAATCGCATGTTCGTAGTCTGGCGCCCGGCCCTCGCCTCGCCAACGCAAAGGTTGCGAATCACGCGGCGCCGCCGCGCTGCGCGAAACCAAGCCGCACCGTCCACCCCGGCGCGGCCGGAACGCAGCCCGCCGCGTCCGGCGGGCGCGTCTCACTTCCCCGGGCGGTCGATCGGCAGAGACATCGCGGGGCGTGGTGCCTTCGGGGGCAGGACGTGGCGCGCGCCGACGACCGTGGACGAAGTGCCGCCATCCAGGGTCTTGAGGTCGGCCGCCGCGGCTTCCTGTAGGAGCGGGTTGTCGCGGACCGTGGCGAGGGCCTCCAGGTTCTTGCGCGCCCGCGGGTCGCCCAGACGGTGAAGCAGGCCGGCGATGCGGTAGCGCACGGCGAGGGGATCCGGCGCGGAGGCCTCCAGCCTCGCGAGGAACTTCACGTCGTCGACGAGCAGCGGCTCGGTGAAAAGCAGGGCCAGCCCCAGGTCGTAGGCACCGCGCTCGAGGTTGCGGTCGAGCTCGAGGGACTTGCGCAGAGCGTCGCTCAAGCGCCGCGCGTCCTGCGCGCGCAGGTCGTGGCGCGTCGGCCGCGTGCTGAGTCGATCGCGCAACTCGTCGGACGCCGGGAGAAAATAGGCATAGGGATGGACCGACCCGCGCTCCGCCGCCTGCGAGAAGAACCCGGCAGCGGTGGACTTGTCCCCGCGCGACAGCGCGACGCAGCCGAGCCCCTCGTAGGGCAGCGGGCTGTCGGGCGCGGCCTCGCGCGCGCGGCGCAGGCGGGTCTCGGCCCCGTCGGCATCGCGCCGGCCGCTGAGTTGTGCCAAAGCCATGGCACACTCCACCTCGTGCGGCGCGGCCGGCTGGGCCGTGAACATCGCGCGCAGCTGGTCGCGCGGGAACTTCACGGTCAGGATCTGGTAGCGGCCGCTGTTGAGGTAGACGGAGATGGCGCGCTGCATCTTGTCGAAGGTCATGCCGAAGGCCGGCTCGAAGGCGTCGCGCCGCGGCACGCCCTGCTGCAGGAGCGCGAGGTAGCGGATCACCTTCTCACCGCCGTCCTTCACGTCGGTGCTGCAGAGCAGGTAGTGGGTGAGCACCCAGGCCTGGGCGTAGAAGTCGCGCACCTTCTCGCGATCGTCGTAGTCGACATCGGGCCGCTCCTGCGCCACGGCGATCTCGAGCGAGGCGAGGCCGTTCTGCTTCAGCCAGCGCAGGTTCTGCTCGTCGGCCTGGAAGAGCCGGCACGTGTCGCCGC
This sequence comes from Opitutaceae bacterium, assembly GCA_014879845.1. GTDB lineage: Bacteria > Verrucomicrobiota > Verrucomicrobiia > Opitutales > Opitutaceae > JAEWQP01. Next base: position 2,496 of record JACSRI010000132.1, on the reverse strand, counting down.
TGATGCTGAAGGTCGAGTAGAGCTCGGCCAGGCCCTCGTTGAGCCACGCCGGGATCCGCGTGCGGCGGGAGGCGAGCAGCCAGTGCACCGCCTCGTGCTGGACGAGCAGCTGCGCAGCCTCCGTGCCGTTCTCGTCGTGATATGCCATGACCGAGCAGGCCTCGTTGCGGAAGAAGAAGCCGCCCGAGTATTTGCCGAGCCGATACTGGCTGTACTCCTTCTCGGAGCGGAACTGCACGATGGTGGCGCGCCGCACGTCCGCGGGCTCGATCTTCCAGAGCGCGCCGACGGTGCGGCGGAACTGCTCGAGCCAGACGGCGGCATCGACGGCCGCGGCCTTGCCGGAGTTGGAGTAGAGATCGAAGAACTCGCCGCGCACGACATGCCAGGTCGGGGCGGCGTGCAGGAGAGGCAGGACCACGACGAGTGCCGCGGCGGCCAGCAGGGGTCGAATCAACCGCATGGCGCGAGCGTGGCCGATGCAGGCGCGTGTGCCAACGCGAAGATCACCCGCAGCCCGCGTCCGTCACGAACCCTTGCGGGATCATCTCTCGCGATTCCCGCTGCGCCGAAACGCTGGCAATCCCGCGCTTTTCGCTGCGCGAAAACGCTGTAGAGGCGCATCGCGGCCCGCGGGCCGCGATGGTGGTGCTCCCGCCGGGAGTCGAACCCGGATCTTCGGCTTCGGAGGCCAACATTCTATCCATTGAACTACAGGAGCGCAGCGCCGGCCGGGCCGACGCGAGCCGCGCAGTGTCGAACCCGCGCGTAGGGGTGTAAAGGGCAATTTCGGCGCCGCCCGCCGCAGGCAGCAGGCACGGCGCGCCCCGGCCGTCGCTCAGGCGCCGAGGTGTTTCTCGTAGGCCTCGGGCGAGAGCAGGCCGGGGAGTTGGGCGCGGTTGAGGATCTTGATCTTGAGCATCCAGCCGTCGTCGTAGGGCGACTTGTTGAGCGTCTCGGGGGCGGAGGTGAGCACGGGGTTCACCTCGAGGACCTCGGCATCGATCGGCATGAAGAGATCGGAGGCGGCCTTGACCGACTCGACCACACCGAAAGTCTCGCCGCAGCGCAGCTTGCGGCCGGGCTTGGGGAGCTCGCAAAACGTGATGTCGCCGAGGCTGTTCTGGGCGTAGTCGGTGATGCCGACGAGCGCGGTGGCCTCGTCGAGGACTTTGAGCCACTCGTGCTCGCGGGTGTACTGGAGATGGGTCGGGACGTTCATCGTTCGCGGTCCTCAGTGTTGTTTGGGAAGGGTGACAAAAGGCGGCTTGCAGAGCGTGAGCGGCACGCGCTGGCCGCGCACATCGACGCCGAGTCCGTCGGACGCCGCCGGGGCATCGACCAGCGCGGAACCGATGGCCTCGTTGCACACGGGCGAGAGCGTGCCGCTGAGCACGCGGCCGACGGTCGTCCCGCCCGCGAGCACGGGTGTGCCCGGGCGGATGATACGCCGGTCGCCGGTGCGGAAAAACACGACGCGCCGCGCGGGCCCGTCGGTCTTCTCGCGCAGGAGCGCGTCGCGCCCGATGAAGGGCACGCTCTTGGCGAGCTTGACCGTCCACAGGAGACCGGCCTGCACCGGCGTGATCTCGTCGTCGATCTCGTGGCCGTAGAGCGAAAACCCCGCCTCGAGGCGCAGGCTGTCGCGCGCGCCGAGGCCGCACATCACGAGCCCGTGCGGACGGCCCGCCTCCTCGAGGGCGAGCGCGATGGACTCGGCCTGGGCCCACGGCACGAAGAGCTCAAAGCCCAGTTCGCCCGTGTAACCCGTGCGGCTGATGATGCAGAGGACGCCCGCCACGGGCGCCTCGGCAAAACGATAGTAGCGCAGCTCGCGCAGCGGCACGGGCGTGAGCTTTTCCAGGATTGCCGGGGCCTGCGGGCCCTGCAGGGCGATGAGCCCCCACTGCGCGGATTGGTCCTCGATCTCGCCGGAGAAGTCGCCGGCATTGCGCCGGATCCAGTCGTGATCCTTGGCCGTATTCGAGGCGTTGACGCAGAGGAGATAGTCCTCGGGCGCGCGCATGTAGACGAGCAGGTCGTCGACCACACCGCCACCCGGATGGCACATCGGCGAGTAGACCACGCCGCCTGGCGTGAGGCGCGAGATGTCGTTGGTCACGAGGCGGTCGATGAACGCCCCGGCACCGCGGCCGCGCACGGTGATCTCGCCCATGTGGGAGACGTCGAAGAGCCCCGCGGCCGCGCGCACGGCGCGATGCTCGTCGAGTATGCTCTTGTATTGAACCGGCATCTCCCAGCCCGCGAAGTCCACGAAGCGCGCGCCGCGCGCCGCGTTGAATTCATGCAGGCAGGTTCGACGAAGGGAGGACATGGGAAGATGTCGACTAAGGACGCGCGTGCGCCGCGCGCAAGGTCGTTTCTGTTTCCGGCGCGGACACTGCGCCGCACACGCCGCAGTGCCCGCCCTCGCGATGCGCCGCCCGCCCTATCCGGCGATCTCCTCCTCGGCCGGCGGAGGTGCGGGAAGCCGCG
>JACSRI010000255.1 GCA_014879845.1 Opitutaceae bacterium | reverse complement strand
GCGCACCGCCTCGAAGAGCGTGATGATCGCGGCCAAGGCGACGTTGAGCGAGTCCGCCTGTCCGGCCATCGGGATGCGCACGCGTGCGTCGCTCGCCTCGAGCCACTCGCGGCTCAAGCCGAACTGCTCGCTGCCCATCACGATGGCGAGCGGGCCGGTGAGGTCGGTCGCGCTGTAGAGCGCCTCGGCACCGGGCGTCGTCGCCACCGTACGGATGCGCCGTTCGCGCAGGAACGCGATCACTTCCGCCGTCGTGCCCAGCGCAACCGGCACGGAGAAGAGCACGCCGGTGGACGAACGCACGACGTTCGGGTTGAACAGGTCGGTGACCGGGTCGCACACGATCACGCCGTCGACCCCGGCCGCGTCGGCACTGCGCAGGATGGTGCCGAGATTGCCGGGCTTTTCGATCGCCTCGACCACGAGGAGAAACGGCGCCGGCCCGAGCGCCAGGTCGGCGGGTCGGTGTTTCCACTGGGCGACGACGGCGAGCAGGCCCTCCGGCCGGTCGCGATAGGCGACCTTGGCGAACGCGTCGCGCCCGAGCTCGACGAGCTCGGCGCCCTCGCCCTGCGCGCGCGCGAGGACCGCATCCTCGTTCTCGCCCAGGAACCACTCGCGGCAGAAATACAGCTCGCGCGGCCGCACGCCGCGCTCCATCGCACGCGTGATCGCGCGGTAACCCTCGACGAGAAACACCCCGGCCTCGTCGCGCGGACCGCGGTCGCGCAGCTTCACGAGCTGCTTCACGCGCGGGTTCTGGAGGCTGACGATCTTTTCGACGGGCACACGCGCACTGCAACCGCCGCCCGCTCGCGGGCCAAGACGCAAGTGGCACTTGGCACTTCACACGCCGCGCCGGTTGCTTCACGTCACTGCCGTGTCCCACCGCCACGACCAACGCCGCGAGTTTCCCTTCGCCAAGGGCACCGAGCTGGAGCTCGAGATCACCACGCTCACCAACATGGCGCAGGGCCTCGGCCGTGTGCTCCTGCCTGACGCCGACGACACCGGGGCCGGCCCGGCCGGTGGACCCGGCGGCGACTGGGTCATCCTCGTGCCCTTCGCCCTGCCCGGCGAGCGCGTGCGCGTGCGCGTCTGGCGCAACCAGAAGAACTTCTCCGACGCCGACCTGGTCAGGGTCCTCACGCCCTCGCCCCACCGCATCGAGCCTGCGTGCCCGCTCTTCACGCGCTGCGGCGGCTGCCAGTACCAGAATTTCGACTACGCCGAGCAGCTGCGCTGGAAGCAGCGCCAGGTGGCCGAGCTGCTCCAGCACATGGCGCGCGTGGAGTTCCCCGTCCAGCCGGTCATCGCCTCGCCCCGCGCCTACGGCTACCGCTCGAAGATCACTCCCCATTTCGAACGGCCGCATGGCGACCGGCCGCTGCACATCGGATTTCTCCGCCAGGGCAGCCGCCACGCGATCGTCGACGTGGAGCGCTGCCCGCTCGCGACCGACGCGATCAACGCCCGTCTCGCCGAGGAGCGCCCGCGCATCCTCGCCAAGGCCGGCGCCAAGGGCTTCAAGCACGGCGCGACCCTCCTGCTGCGCGACTCCGCCGACGGCGTGACGACCGATGGCGCCGCCATCATCCGCGAGCACGTGGAGGGCCTCGATCTGCGCTTCCCCGCCGGCGAGTTTTTCCAGAACAACCCCTTCATCCTCGAGGCCTTCACGCGCCACGTGCGTGAATGCGCGGCCGCGGGCGGCGCGAAGTTCCTCGTCGACGCCTACTGCGGCAGCGGCCTGTTCTGCCTCACCGCCGCGCGCGCCTTCGAACACGCCACGGGGATCGAGATCAGCGAGGCCTCGATCCACTGGGCGAAGCAGAATGCCGCCGCGAACGCGCTCGCGAACTGCGCCTTCGTCGCCGGCGACGCCGCGCACATCTTCGCCCAGGTCACGTATCCAGCCGGCGATACCGCGGTCGTGATCGACCCGCCGCGCAAGGGCTCGGACGAGTCATTCCTCCAGCAGCTCGTGCACTTCGGCCCGCGCACGGTGGTCTATGTGTCATGCAATCCTGCCACGCAGATGCGCGACCTCACCACCCTCCTCGCCGGCGGCTACACGCTGCAGGACGTGCAGCCCTTCGACCTCTTCCCCCAGACCAAGCACCTGGAGTGCGTGATCACGCTGGCGAAGGCGTGATTGTCTTCGGAAGCGATCGGGTTTGAACCACAGAGGACACAGAGAGCACAGAGGGTAGGGCGAGGCCTCCGGCCGAGCCGCGAACGTGTGCAGCGCATAACCGCGGCTCGGCCGGAGGCCTCGCCCTACCCTCTGTGTCCTCTGTGGTTAGTCCCGACTCTTCAGAGAATCACGCCACCCAGCGCCACACCGCCGCGACCGCCGCGCAGAGCACGAAACCCACGACGAGCGGCATGCCTGTCGCGAGCGCGGTCCACTTCCACGAGCGCGTCTCCTTGTAAATGGTGTAGATGGTCGTGCTGCACGGGTTGTGGCACAGGCTGAAGAGCATGAGGCATAGGCCGGTGAGCGCCGTCCATCCACCCTCGGTGAGAATCCTCCGCACGCCGTCATCCTCCGCCTCGAACATCACGCCCGCGCCGGCGCCGAGCTCGGTGTTGCCCGTGACGAGCACGGTGAGCATGAGCACGGTCGGGATGATGATCTCGTTGGCCGGGATCGCGATGATGTAGGCGAGCAGGATCACGCCATTCAACCCGAGGAACCACGCCAGCGGGTCAAGCCCACCCACCGCCCACGAGGCGACCGTGCGGTCGGCGATGGAGACGTTGCCCACGAGCCAGATGAGCGCGCCCGCGGGCAACGCGAAAACCACCGCGCGCCACAGCACGAAAAGCGTGCGGTCGATGAGCGAGGTATAGAGCGTGCGCAGGATGTTGGGTGGCCGGTACGGCGGCAGCTCGAGGCTGAAGGTCGAGGCCTCGCCGCGCAGGACGGTGCGGCTCAGCACCCACGACGAGAGCAACGACAGCCCGAAGCCGAGCACCGCGATGCCAAACACCGCGGCCGTCGCGGCCACGCCAGCGAGCGCCGCCGGCGCGAGCGCACCGAGGAAGATGGAGGCGATCAGGATCTGCGTCGGCCAGCGGCCGTTGCACAGGGCGAAGTTGTTCGTCACGATCGCAATCAGGCGCTCGCGCGGCGAGTCGATGACGCGCGCGGCGATCACGCCCGCGGCATTGCAGCCGTAACCCATGGCCATGGTCAGCGCCTGCTTGCCGTGCGCGCCCACGCGGTGGAAAAGCCGGTCGAGGTTGAAGGCCACGCGCGGCAGGTATCCAAGATCCTCCAACAAGGTGAAGAGCGGGAAGAAGATCGCCATGGGCGGGAGCATGACACTGATGACCCAGGCCGTCGCCAGGTACATGCCGTCGACGAGCAGCCCCGCCAGCCAGGGCCAGAGGCCGGCAAAGGCCAGCTCGCGCAGCCACGGGTAGACCTGTCCCATGAGCAGGTCGGCGAGCATGGCGCTCGGGACGTTGGCACCGCTGATCGTGAGCCAGAGCACGACGGCGAAGCACAGCGCGATGATCGGCAGGCCCGTCCACGGACCGGTGAGCAGGCGATCGAGCCTCACCTGCAGGTCGAGCCGACGCGAGGTGCCGCGGCGAGCGACGGATTTTTCCGCGATGCGCGCGGCCTCGGCGTAGATCGCCTCGGTCAGGCGGTCCTGGTAGTTGCGCGGCAGGCGCCAGCGCATTTCCTCCGCTGCGCGGACGATGTCATGCGCCTCACTCATCGAAGGCCTCCCCCGATCGGCGCGGCGGCCGGTTCTGTTCCCGCGGTGGCTGCGTGGTCCGGCGCGAGGCGTCCGATCTCTCCACGCGCGACCCGGTCGGCCACGGCGCGATCGCCCTCGAGCAGGCGCAGCGCGACCCACTCGGCGTGCGCGATGTCGGGAAACGCCGCGCGCAGGCGGCCCACGATGTCGTCCACCGCCTCGCGCAAGCCGGGCACGTCCAGGCGGAGCCGATACGGCCGCGGGCGGAAGGCACCCGTCGCGACGGCGTCGATCTCGGCGAGGAGTTGCTCCATGCCCTCGCCGCCGCGAGCGGCGCATGGCACCACCGGCACACCGAGATCGGCGGCGAGGCCGCGCGGATCGACCACGAGGTTGTTGGCGCGGGCCTCGTCCATGAGGTTGAGGCACACGACGACACGCTCGGTGATCTGCAGAATCTGGAGCGCGAGGTTGAGATTGCGCTCGAGGCAGGTGGCGTCGACGACCACGACCGTGACGTCGGGCTTGCCGAAAAGGATGAACTCGCGCGCGACCGTCTCGTCCGGGCTGGCCGAGCGGAGCGAATACGTGCCCGGCAGGTCGACGAGCTTGAAGCGGCGCCCGTTGTAGGCGAAGCCACCCTCGGCCCGGGCGATGGTCTTGCCCGGCCAGTTGCCCGTGTGTTGGCGCAGGCCTGTGAGGCGGTTGAAAACCGTGCTTTTGCCGGTGTTGGGATTGCCGGCGAGCGCGACGACATGGTTCCACTTCTCGAGCCGGAGCCCGAGTTTCTCGAGGGTACCGCGCGCGGCCGAGCAGGATTCACAGGCGGTCGGTGGGCAGGCTTGGGACATGATCGAAGTCGAACGCGTGGAGTTCAGGCGCCAGCGGCGGCGGGCACGACGAGCACCTGCTCGGCCTGCTCGCGGCGCAGCGCGATGAGTGTGCCGCGCACGCGAAACGCGGCAGGGCCGTTGAAGGGGCTCTGCAGGGCGTGCTCGAGCCGGCTGCCCGGGACGAAACCGAGGTCGAGCAGGCGCGATCGCTCGCCGCCGATGCAGCCGGGCAACAGCGTGACCACATCGGCCGCCGCTCCGCGCGGGAGATCCGAGAGGCGGATGGCCGCGGCGGGAGGCGGCGTCTCGGATTCGAGGAGCGGACGCACGCGCACCATCGCCGCCAGTTCGGCAGGCAGGGTGATGCTGCGCCCCTCGACGAGCAGCACGCTCGCGTCCGGACGACGCTCCGCCACCCGGAAACGCATGCCCGCAAAAAGTCCGGTCGCGACCAGGTGGGCGAAGAGCGAGGGCGGCTCGTCTTCGAGATGCGCGATCACCCCGGTCTCCTCGAGGCGCCACGAGAGGAGCGGCTGTCCTTCAGGCTCGGGGATGCGGCCCTCACGCGTCGGGATGGGATCGCCGTGCGGATCGAAGCGCGGGTTGTCGAGCCGGTCGGCGAGGCGGTTGACTTCGTCGCGCGTCAACCCGTGCTCATGCGCGTGCGCGACCTCGTGCCAGCGCGACGGCGGCACGCTCGACTCGCGCGCCAGCTGCGTCTCGATCAACCGGTGCGCCCGCATGATGAGCACGGCGATGTCGCGGCCCGCGGGCGTGAGCTGCCAGCCGTCCTCGGCGTTTTCGGCCAGGCCGGCGGCACTGGCCCGCGCCAGGGTCTTGAGCACGCTCGCGCGCGACGCGCCCGTCAGCCCGGCGAGGCGGGCGTCGGAGGCGGCGTGCCCGTGATGCTCGCACTCGAAGAGCGCGCGCAACAGATCCTCGACCTCGTGGCGCTCGGCCAACCGCAGGGCAGCGAGCTTCTCGCCCGGCGATGCGGCTGCCTCGGCGCCGGACGGGGCGTCGTGACGACGAGCACTCTGCGATGAAGGACGCGGTTCGTTCACGATGAATCGAAGTTTGTATTTTGAGTAGTCAAAATCTTGAATTCGTCCAGCCGAATCGTGTAGAACCTCCTCCGCGACGCCATGGCCACCAGCACGGTCGAGAACTACGTGAAGCAAATCTACCTGCTGCAACCGCAGGCGGGACCGTCGCACCTGGTCGCGATGGGCGAGTTGGCGGCCGCGCTCGCCGTGGTGCCCGGCACGGCCACCAGCATGATCAAGACCCTGGCCGAAGCCGGCTTGGTCGACTACGAGCCGCGCGCCGGCGTGCGCCTGACCTCTCGAGGCGAGAAACTCGCGCTCCACGTGCTGCGTCGCCACCGCCTCGTGGAGCTGTTCCTCGTGCAAACGCTGAAGATGGACTGGGCCGAGATCCACGACGAGGCCGAGCAACTCGAGCACGTCATCTCCGACCGCGTGTTGGAGCGGATCGACGCGCTCCTTGGCCACCCGACGGTGGACCCGCACGGCGACGTCATCCCCTCCGCCGCGGGCTCGATGCCGCGCCGCCGCCTCGTGGCACTCCATGATCTCGAGCCGGGCACGTCCGGCGTGGTCGGTCGCATCGCCGACCAGGCCGACGCGTTCCTGCAATTCATCGACCAGCAGGAACTCCGGCCTGGCCGCGGGCTGGAAGTGGTCGCACGCGACACGCTGGGCCGCATGGTCCGGGCACGCCTCGACCACGGGCGCGAAGTGTCACTGGGTTTCGGCGCCGCCGCGAAGATCGAGATCGAGGTCTGAGCCGCGCGTGCGCCGCGCTCAACGGGCGGCAGTCGCCCGATAGTCCGCGAGCACCGGTAGATCGGCGGTCGCGAGGTCGAGCGTCGCGATCTCGTCGACCGTGCACCAGCGCAGCGCACTGTGCTCGTGCGGATGCGGCTCGCCTGCGACGATCACGCAGCGAAACGGCAGCAACCGGATCGCCCGCACGCTCGGGCTGTAGCGATGAACCGTGGCCGGCAGCGACGCGCCGACGCGCACGTCGACGCCGAGTTCTTCGCGCAGCTCGCGCGCGAGGCAGGCGGCCGGGGCCTCGCCGGGCTCGAGCTTGCCGCCGGGAAACTCCCACTTGCCGGCCAGCGCCTTGCCGGGCGGACGCTGCGCGACGAGCAGACGCCCGTCGCGCTCGATCAGGCCGCAGGTGACGTCGATCGGGACGTCGTCCGATTCCGGCGCGGTATTCACGAGAAAGGTCCGGCTGGGCCGCTCAGTTGCGCGAGAATCCGTGTTCGCCGCCGCGTCGCTCGCGCGTGCCGCCGCGCTGCTGCTCCTTGTTCTTCTTATCCAGGATGTCCTGCCGGTCGTAGAACTCGTTGTAGTAGGCCTCAGAGAACTCACTCAACTCGGTGTTGATGCTCGGAGAGTCGGAGCTGAAGCCGAGCACGAGCTCGGTCACGAGCGGTTCGCTCTCGTCGGTGCCGATGTAGGCGGTGAACGGCTCCTCGCCCAGGCCGACGACGGCGTGGAAGTTTTCCGCGCGGTTGCTCACCATCAGCACGGCGGGATAAGGCACTTCCGTGACGCGCAGCTCGACCTGCCGCGTGGTGCCCAGCTCGACGAGTTCCTCCATGCCGAGGTACTTGCGCGCCGCGCGAACGAAGGTCTCGAAGTCCTCGTCCGACATCGATTCGTAGGCCGACCCCGGAGGCACCCAGAAGATCATCGGGCCCTCCTGGTCGAGCTCCAGGCGGAAGATCTCGAACGGCTCGTGGAAATGCACGAGATAGTCCGTGTAGTCATCCGGCCAGTAGATACCCAAACCGAAGCGTGGCGCCCGCGGTACGTCCATGCCCGCACTCAATGCCCCACCCCGGCGTGTGCAAACCGGAAAACCGCGCCCGCTATCCCAAAGACTGGAAGCGGATTCGGGCGGCGATCTTGACGCGGGCGGGCGGCGGTTGCGAGTGGCCTGGTTGTCAGGCGGTGGATCGGCAACCGCACCCGCATCGCCGCC
>JACSRI010000081.1 GCA_014879845.1 Opitutaceae bacterium | reverse complement strand
GTGGGTGAAACTCGAGATCCACCCGGATCCCAACTACCTGCTCCCCGACCCGATCGAGACGCTCAAGGCCGCCGAGGTGCTCGTACGCGAGGGTTTCGTCGTGATGCCCTACATCAACGCCGACCCCGTGCTCGCCCGCCGCCTGCAGGATGTGGGCTGCGCCACGGTCATGCCGCTGGGCGCGCCCATCGGGAGCAACCGCGGCCTCGAGACACGCGCGCAGATCGAGATCATCCTCGAGCAGGCGACCGTACCCGTCGTGGTCGACGCCGGCATCGGCCAGCCCTCGCACGCCGCCGCCGCCCTCGAACTCGGCGCCGCCGCCGTGTTGGTCAATACCGCGATCGCCATCGCCGCCGACCCGGTCGCCGCCGCCCAGGCTTTCGCGGCCGCCGTTCACGCCGGCCGCCTCGCACGCGAGATCGGCGTCGGGGCCACTTCGAAGACCGCCGTCGCGACCAGCCCGCTCACGGCCTTCCTGGGATGAACGAGCGCGCCTCACGTTCCGTCTCCGAGGTAGGGCGAACCGTCCCGGTGAGCCGCGGCTCGGCCGGAGGCCTCGCCCTACCCGGGCGAAGTCGTCTTCAGCCACGATGATCGGCCTCAAATCCGGCACCGTCGTCCTCTCCGCGCCCGACCCGGCGTGGCACGCGGTATTTTACGAGGAGAGCGCGCGCCTCCTCGGGGCCGCGCGGGATTTCCTGGTCGCCATCGAGCACGTCGGCAGCACCGCCATCCCGGGACTGCACGCCAAGCCGATCGTCGACATCGCCGCCGCGACGCCGACCTTCGAGGGGTTTTTCCCGGCCGTGGCGCGGATCGAGAAACTTGGATACACCTTCCGCGGCGAGTTCGGCGTCCCGCGCCGGCACTTCTTCACGCTGGGCGACCCCGTGACCGTGCACTTCCACGTCTTCGAAGAACACGGCAAGGACTGGCCTGAACAACTCCTCTTTCGCGACGCCATGCGCGCTTCGGAACAACTCCGCGCCGAGTATGAAGCGCTCAAGATCGAACTCGCCGCCCGGTTCGCCAACGATCGCCCCGCCTACACCACGGCCAAGGCCGAGTTCATCCAGCGCGTCCTGCGCGAGGCGGCGTCCACCGCAGGCCGGTGAACAGGCACATCTCCCCACCGCCTTCTCCCATGCCCACCTTCTCCCAGATCTTCGGCACGCTCGACCTCGACGGCCTGCGCGCGCGTTCGCTCGTCGCGGCCGACGCCGACGTGCGCCGCGTGCTCGCGCGCGGTCGGGCGGCCACGCTCGAGGAGTATGCCGCGCTCCTTTCTCCGGCGGCCACGCCGCATCTCGAGCAGCTCTCCCGGCTCGCGCAGGCCGCGACCCAGCGTTTCTTCGGCCGCACAATCCGGCTCTTCGCGCCGATCTACCTCTCGAACGAGTGCGTCAATGTCTGCAAGTACTGCGGCTTCTCGCGCCACAACCCCATCCCGCGCCTCACGATCACGGTCGACCAGGTCGAGCGCGAGGTGCGCCTGCTCGCCGGCCAGGGATTCCGCTCGCTCCTGCTCGTCGCCGGTGAGCACCCGAAGTTTGTTTCCAACGGCTACGTCGAGGAGACGATCCGCCGGGTGCTGCCGATCATGCCGGGCGTCTCGCTCGAGCTCGGCCCGCTGGAGACGCAGGACTACCGCCCGATGGTCGCCGCCGGCGCGGAGGGTCTCGTGGTGTATCAGGAAACCTACCACGAACCAACCTACCGCGAACTGCACACGGCCGGCCCGAAAAAGCACTACGGTTGGCGCATGGACACACCGGAGCGCGGCTACGCGGCGGGGTTTCGCCGGCTCGGCATCGGCGCGCTCTTCGGGCTGCACGACTGGCGCTTCGACGCGCTCGCCGTCGCCGCCCATGCGCTGCATCTCACGCGCACATGCTGGAAGGCTTACCTGACCATCAGCCTGCCGCGCATGCGCCCGGCCGCGGGCGGCTGGCAGCCGCGCGCCGAGCATTTTCTCCCGGATCGCGAGTTCGTGCAGACCATCTGCGCCCTGCGCCTGCTCCTGCCGCATTGCGGGCTGGTGCTCTCGACGCGCGAGCCGCCGCGCCTGCGCGACGGGCTCGTGCGCGTCGGCATCACCAACATGAGCGCCGGCGCGAGCACCGAGCCCGGAGGCTACAGCCACTTTGACGAGTCCACCTGGACACCGACGGCCGAGCAGCCCGGGGAACAATTTCACATCGCCGACGAACGCCCGCCCCACGAGGTGGCGGCGATGATCCGCCGGCAAGGCTACGAGCCCGTGTGGAAGGATTTCGACCAGGCGCTCGTGACCGGGACCGAGCCCGCCCTGGCGCCGTGAGACCATGAGCACGACGATCACGATCACCGCCAACGGCAAGCGCCACGAACTCCCCGCGGGACAGCGGCTCGACGACTTCCTGGCCACCGTCGGCCTGCAGCCCAAGCTCGTCGTCGTCGAGCGCAACGGCCTCGCCCTCACGCCCGGCGAGGCCCGCACCGCCGTGCTCGCGAGTGGCGACGTCCTCGAGATCGTGCGCATCGTGGCGGGGGGCTGAGGCGCCCGCCACCGGCCACCGCCCGCCCATGAGCGACGCTCCCCCCAGTCTCGAGTTGCCCGGGCTGTCCGTGACGCTCGACCGCCTGGACTACCGCCCGGGCGGCCCGAACGTGCCACCGCATACGCCGCACGTCTTCGTTTACCACCTCACGATACACAACGGCTCGGATCGCCGCGTCGTGCTCCTGGGACGCAAGTGGATCGTCGAGGGTGCCGATGGCGACCGGCTCGTGGTCGAAGGTGACAAGATCGTGGGGCACAGCCCCGACCTCGCACCGGGCGACCACTTCTCCTACAACAGCTTCCACCTCACCGCGACCCATGCGCGGGCCCAGGGCAGTTTTCATGGCGTGGACGACGAGGGGCGGCGGATCCACGTGCGCATCCCTGTCTTCGAGATGCGCGTGCCCGAGAGCTGACCCGGAGTCGCACCGTCGGCGCGCCGTTGTGTTACGAATGTGCAACACGGCCCCATCCCGGCCCCGTGGCGGCGGTTTTCCCTCGTTTCCGCAAAAACCCCGCGCCACGTTTCTCCGTTCCGATCCACCGCCACCATGCGCCGTCGCGCACGCGCCAAGTCCCATCCCCCCTCGACCGCCCGCGGCAAGCTCCCGTACTTCAACCGCGAGCTGAGCTGGCTGGCATTCAACCGTCGCGTCCTCGACGTCGCGCGCGCCCCGGACACGCCGCTGCTCGAGCGGCTGAAGTTCCTCGCCATCGTCAGCTCCAACCTCGACGAGTTTTTCGAAATTCGCGTCGCGGGCCTCATCCAGCAGGTCGACTCCGGCATCGATGAGACCTCCTCGGACGGCCTGAGCCCGCGCGAGCAGCTGCGTCGCATCCACTCCGTCGTCGCCTCTCTCGTCGACGACCAGAACAGCGCCTGGTCCAACGAGGTCGTCCCCGCCCTCGAGCGCGAGGGCATCTTCTTCAAGGCCGGCCACGAGCTCAACGCCGCCGAGCTCAAGTGGGCGAAGCGCTACTTCGACACCGAGGTCTTCCCGGTCCTCACGCCGCTCGCGATCGACCCGTCCCACCCGTTCCCGCAGATCGCGAACAAGACCCAGACCCTCGCTGTCGCGATCGACTATCCGGATACACCCGAGCACGAGAGCCACCTCGCCCTCGTCACCATCCCGCGCGTGCTGCCGCGCATCGTGCGGCTCGGCGTGGGACATCCCGAGGACCGCACCTTCATCTTCATCGGCGAGATCATCCGCCTCTTCGTCGGCAGCCTCTTCACCGGGTGCCGCGTGACGAGCGCGAAGATCTTCCGCCTCACCCGCAACAGCGACCTCTACATCGACGAGGAGGAGGCGGAGAACCTGCTCAAGACGATCGAGACCGAGCTGCGCAACCTGCGCCGCGGCGCGCCCGTGCGGCTCGAGGTGGAGGACGGCATCGACGAGAACCTCTTCAAGGACCTGCTCGACCACATCGCCCTGCCGAACGAATACACCTTCCGCATCCCGGGTCCGATCAACCTCGCGCGCATCATGAGCGTCTACGAGGCGGTGGACCGGCCGGACCTGAAGTTTTCGTCCTTCGCCCCGGCACGCCCGGTCGAGTTGCCGCCCGGCCAGACGATTTTCGAGCGCATCGCCGCCGGCGACATCCTGCTCCACCACCCCTACGAAACCTTCGACACGGTGGTGGAGTTCATCCAGGCCGCGGCGCGCGACCCGCAGGTCTGCGCGATCAAGCAGACGCTCTATCGCACCTCCGGCGACTCGCCCATCGTCAAGGCGTTGATCGAGGCTGCGCGCAGCGGCAAGCAGGTCACCGCGCTCATCGAGCTGAAGGCGCGCTTCGACGAGGCCAACAACATCCAGTGGGCGCGCCAGATGGAGGAAGCCGGCGTGCACGTCGTCTATGGCGTGGTCGGCCTGAAGGTCCACGCCAAGGCCTGCCTCGTGGTTCGCAGCGAGAAGCGGGGCATGCGCCGCTACGTCCACCTGGGCACGGGCAACTACAACCCGCGCACCGCCCGGCTCTACACGGACTTCAGCCTGCTCACCGCGCACGCCGAGATCGCCCGCGAGGTCGCCGTGCTCTTCAATTCGCTCACGAGCTTCGGCCGAGCCCCGCGCTTCCGCCACCTGCTCGTGGCGCCGCACACGTTGCGTGACGAGCTGATCGCACGCATCCATCGCGAGGCACGCCACGCCGCCGCCGGCCGCCCCGCGCGCATCATCGCCCAGGTCAACAGCATCATCGACCGGGGCGTGACCGACGCCCTCTATGCCGCCTCGGGCGCCGGCGTGCAGATCGATCTCATCGTGCGCGGCATCTGCGGCGTGGTTCCCGGTGTGCCTGGCATCAGCGACAACATCCGCGTGCGCAGCATCGTCGGCCGCTTCCTCGAGCACGCGCGCGTCTACCACTTCGCCAACGGCGGCGAGACCGAGCTCTACCTCGCGAGCGCGGACTGGATGCCGCGCAACCTCTTCCGCCGCGTCGAGATCGCCTTTCCCGTGGTCGACCCCGTCCTGCGGTCCCGCATCCTCGACGAGTACCTGCCCATCCTGCTCGCCGACAACACGGCCGCGCGCGAACTGCGCGCCAACGGCGCCTACGAACCGGCCGCCGGCCCCGGCACATCACGCCGGCCGATCTCCGCGCAGGCCGCCTTCGTCGCACGCGCGACGGAGAACCGGTAGGGACGGTTCGCCGGGCAGAAGACCGACCGCGCCTCGACGTACCCGCCGAGCCTGACTCCAGGGTAGCAACAAGGGATGCCTCGCCGCGGCATCCACGAGGGACCCCTTGTCGTGCGGACACTGTTCGCGGAGGCCTCGGCGTGACTCTCCGCCCTGGGGACGATGTTCATCGCCTCGGAACCCGCGCCGGGCACGGCGGCCGAACCGCCGCGCTACGCCAGCCCCTTTGCTTGTGCGTCCAAGTGTTTCTTCAAACTGCCACAGACCATGTCGCACATGTTGAAGATGCTCGGGTCGGCGATTGCATAAAACACGTTCAAGCCCTGCTTGCGGCGCTTGAGCAACCCCACCGCCGTGAGGACCTGCAGATGTTTCGAGATGTTGGCCTGGCTGGTCTGGTGCTCCTCGACCAGTTCGGTGACGGTACGCTCCCCTGCCTGCAGCGACATGAGCAGGCGCAGGCGCAGCGGCTCGCCCATGGCGCGGAAGCGCTGGGCGACGAGTTCGATCGTGGCAGGTGTGAGGCTCTTCGCCATGGATCGCGAAGAAACCGCACAAACCGCGCTTGACAACCTCAAAGGCATATAACTATATGGCGATATAGTTTTCTCATCGTCAACCTTAAATCCACGGCCCCTCAGTCGCTTCCTCCCATGACCAACGAACTCCGCCTCCGCGCCTTTGCCGGCTTCATGATCCTCATAAGCGTCGCGCTGGTGCACTTCGTCAGCCCCTGGTGGCTGCTCTTCACCGCCTTCATCGGGCTCAACCTGATCCAGTCGGCGTTCACTGGCTTCTGCCCTCCGCTCTGGGTGATGCGCAAGATCTGGCCCGAGGACGACGCCAAGTCCCCCGGCAAGTGCTGCTGAGCCCCTCCCGCACCGCGACCCGATGTTCCGCGCCCTTGTCATCATCCTGATCGGAGTCGTCGCTGGCGGGCTCATGGGCCATTTTGGCCAGTGCGCCGGCGGCACCTGCCCGCTCACCTCCACCTGGTGGCGCGGCGCGCTCTACGGTGGCGCCCTCGCCGCGATCATCGCCCTCGGCAACCGCACCTCCTAGCCCCTTTCCGCCTCCACCTCGCCAACGAACCATGAAATCCTCGCTGATCCTCGCCACGTTCACGGCCGCGATCCTCGCCGCCTCCGGCTGCGGACGCGGCCACGACCGCGCCGCCACCCCGGCGCCCGCCGGCCAGCCGGTCGCCGTCCAGGTCGCGTCCGTGGAACCCCGCACGACGCCCCGCACGATCGAGGTGCCGGGCACCGTGCGACCGGTCGACCGCGCCACCCTCGCCTCCAAGGTGATGGGCACGGTCGACAGCGTCGCGATCACGCTCGGGCAACGCGTGCGGCGCGGCGATGTGCTCCTGCGCATCTCCGCGGCCGAGATCGACGCCCGTGTCACGCAGGCCGAGGCCCGCCTCGAGCAGGTGACGCGGGATTTCGAGCGCGAGAAGGGCCTGCTGGCCGAAGGCGCGAGCACGGAGGCGTCCGTGCGCTCGTTGGAATCGGAGCGCCGCGCCGCCGAGGCCGGCGTCGCCGAAGCCAGCACGATGCTCAGCTACACGCAGATCACCGCGCCGTTCGACGGTGTGATCTCGGCCCGTCCGGTCAACGAAGGCGACCTCGCCACGCCGGGCGTGCGCCTGGTCGAGATCGAGGGCACCGGCCGCCTGCGCGTGGAGACGGAGGTGCCGGAGTCGCTCGGCACCATCGCCCCGGGCACGTCGGTGCGCGTGACCGCAGCCGGTATCGAGATCGCGGGCACGCTGGCCGAGATCTCCGCGGCCGCCGACGCGCAATCGCGCACAGTGTTCGCCAAGATCGACCTTCCCGCCGACGCGCAGGTGCGCTCCGGGCAGTTCGCGCGCGCCAGCTTCCCCGCGGGCCAGGGCGAGGTGCTCGTGGTCCCCGCCGAGGCGATCTCGCCATTCGGCCAGATGGAACGCGTCTTCGTGATGGAGGATGGCCGCGCCGCGCTGCGTCTCGTGCGCACGGGCGCGCGGCACGGTGAGTTGATCGAAGTGCTCTCCGGTCTCGACGCCGGTGAGGTGGTTGTCTCGCCCGTTCCCACCGGATTGCGCGACGGCCAGGCTGTGGAGGTCCGTCGATGAGTCCGTCCGACACCACCACCCCGCCCCAGGGCGAGTCCGGCGAGCCTGCGACGCCGCCGCGGGGATTTGCGGGCCGGCTGGCCGCGATGTTCATCGACTCGCGACTCACGCCCATCGCCATCGCCGCCTCGATCCTGCTTGGCCTGTTCTCGGTCATCATGCTCCCCCGCGAGGAGGAGCCTCAGATCAAGGTGCCCATGATCGACGTGATGGTCTCGATGCCGGGCTCGCCCGCCACCGAGGTGGAAAACCGCGTCACCCGCCCCATGGAGAAGCTCCTCTGGGAGATTCCCGACGTGGAATACATCTACTCCACCTCGAGCCCGGGCGGCGCGATGACCATCGTGCGCTTCAAGGTCGGCACCGACCTCGAGTCCGCGCTCGTCCGGCTCAACCAGAAACTCCAGACCAACTACGATCGCATCCCGCTCGGCGTGAGTTTCCCGCTGATCAAGCCGCGCACGATCGACGACGTGCCCGTGCTCGCACTCACGCTCCACAGCACCAACCACGACCACTTCACCCTGCGCCGGCTCGCCGCGCAGCTCGACGACGAGATCAAGTCCATCCCGCAGGTGGCCGAGACCACGCTCATCGGCGGTGTACGCCGCGCTGTGCGCGTACAGCTCGATGCCGCTGCCCTCGCCTCCCGCGGCATGAGCGCGACCTCGCTCGTCCCCGCGCTCCAGGCCGCCAACCGCCAGTCCCAGACTGGTTCGCTCCCGTCGGCCAACACGGAGATCCTGCTCGAGACCGGCACGTTCCTGCGCGATGCCGACGACGTCGGCGCCGTCGTGGCGGGCGTCTACGACAACCGCCCGGTCTACCTGCGTGACGTGGCCAGGATCATCGACGGTCCCGAGGAGCCCGCCAACTACGTGCTCTTCGGCACGGGCGCCGGCAGCGCCACCCATCACGCGCCCGACGCGGAGGCCGCCGTGACGATCTCCGTCGCCAAGCGCCCGGGTGCCAACGCCATCACCGTGGTCGAGCAGGTCATGCGCAAGGTCGACGGCCTGCGCGGTTCGCTCATCCCGGCCGACGTCGCGGTGGCGACGACGCGCGACTACGGACACACCGCCGCGGAAAAGTCCAACGAGCTACTCCTGCACATGGGCATCGCCGTGTTCGGCGTGGCCATCCTCATCCTCATCTTCCTCGGCTGGCGCGAATCGATGGTCGTGCTCCTCGCCATCCCGTCGACCCTCGCGCTGACGCTGCTGGTGTTCTACCTTTATGGGTACACGCTCAACCGCATCACGCTCTTCGCCCTGATCTTCTCCATCGGCATCCTCGTGGACGACGCGATCGTGGTGGTGGAGAACATCGTGCGGCACGTGCGCATGCCGTCCGCCGCCAAGAAGGGCATCGTGCAGGCCGCGCTCGACGCGGTCGACGAGGTGGGCAATCCCACGATCCTCGCGACCTGGGCGGTGATCGGCGCGATCCTGCCCATGGCTTTCGTCGGCGGGCTGATGGGCCCGTACATGCGCCCGATCCCGATCGGCTCGAGCGCGGCCATGCTCTTCTCGCTCGTGATCGCGTTCACGGTCACGCCGTGGGCGGCGATCCGCATCCTCCGGCGCAAGGCCGCGTGCGAGTCGAAGCTGCCCGAAGCCGAGCAGTCGGCCCTTGCCTTCGAACACGACCATGCGCCCGACGACTGGTCGACACGACTCTATCACCGCGTGATGGACCCGTTGCTCGACTTCGCACGGTGGCGCTGGGCCTTCCTCGCCACCATCGCGCTGCTCCTGCTCGGCTCGATGGCCATGGTCGGCCTCGGCTGGGTGAAGGTGAAGATGCTGCCCTTCGACAACAAGTCGGAGTTTCAGGTGATTTTGAATACGCCCGAAGGCACGACGCTCGAGCACACCGCCGCCATCGCGCAGGAGATGGCCGCCTCGCTGCGCGACGAGCCCGAGGTGCGCGACTACCAAATCTACGCCGGCACGTCGTCGCCGTTCAACTTCAACGGCCTGGTGCGCCACTACTTCATGCGCCGCGGGCCGAATGTGGCGGACATCCAGGTCAATCTTGTCGGCAAGGGCGAGCGCTCCGGCCAGAGCCATGATATCGCGGTGCGCCTGCGCCCGCGACTCGCCGAGATCGCAAGGAAACACGGCGCCGCCGTCGCCGTGGCCGAAGTGCCGCCCGGACCGCCCGTGCTGCAGACGATCGTGGCCGAGATCTACGGCCCCGACGATACCTCGCGCCTCGCGCTCGCACGCCGCGTGCGCGAGGTGATGGAACAGTCACCGGGCGTGGTCGATGTCGACTGGTATATCGAGGAGCAGCAACCGAAGGCCCGCTACATCGTGGACAAGGAGAAGGCCGCGTTCCACGGCATCAGCGACGAGACGATCACGCAGACGATCCGGCTCGCCGCAGCCGGCCTCGGCGTGGATCTCCTCCACGTGGAGACCGAACGCGAGGACGTGCCGATCGTCTTCGAGATGCCGCGCGCCGCCAAGGGCGAGCCCGAGGCGCTGCTCGCGCTGCACGTGCGCAGCGACCGCGACCCGCAGGCGCGCCTCGTGCCGCTGAGCGAGCTGGTCCGCATCGAGCGGACCGTCGGTGAGCGCAATCGCTACCGCAAGAACCTCAAGCCCGTCACCTACATCACCGCCGACGTGGCCGGCGCGGTGGAAAGCCCGGTCTATGCCATCCTCGCGATGAACACCGAGCTCGCGAAGATCGACCCGCGCGAGTTCGGCGGCACCGCGCCGGAGTTCACGATCTATAACGCGACCATGCCGTTCGACGACCGCCAGCCCTCGATGAAGTGGGACGGCGAGTGGCACATCACGCTGGAGGTGTTCCGCGACCTCGGCCTGGCCTTCGCCGCCGTGCTCGTGCTGATCTACATGCTCATGGTCGGCTGGTTCAAGAACTACACCACGCCGCTCGTCGTGATGGCGGCGATACCGTTCTCGCTCATCGGCATCCTGCCCGCGCACTGGGGCATGGGCGCGTTCTTCACCGCCACCTCGATGATCGGCTTCATGGCCGGCGCCGGCATCGTGGTGCGCAACTCGATCATCCTCGTCGACTTCATCGAGCTGCGCCGCTCGCACGGCCTCTCGCTGCGCGATGCGGTGGTCGAGGCCGGCGCGGTGCGTTTCCGCCCGATGCTGCTCACGGCCCTCGCCGTCGTGGTGGGTGCGGCCGTGATCCTGGCCGATCCGATCTTCCAAGGCCTTGCGATCAGCCTGATGTTCGGCGAGATCGCCTCGCTCCTGATCAGCCGCATGGCGGTCCCGGTGCTCTACTTCATGGTCAACCGCGAGCGCTCATCGCGCGCGTGACCGGATTGCACCACAGAGGACACAGAGAGCACAGAGCCCGGCGCCTCGGAGTCACAGCCATGAGCCTTTGGCGAGCGATCGCTCCGCTTCATCCCTACCTCTTCTCTGTGTTCTCTGAAACCTCTGTGGTTCAAGACTGCCTTCCCCGAGTCATCTCATGGATACAAGCCAACTACTCGTCATCGTCGCCTTCGCGCTTCTCGCGTTCTTCGTGCTCCGGCCGCTTCTCTTCGGAGGTCCGCGCGTGAGTGCGACCGAAGCCCAGGCCCGGATCAAAGCCGGCACCGCCGTGCTCGTCGACGTGCGTGAGCCCGGCGAGTGGCCCGACGGCGTGGCCACACCCGCCTCGCTTCTCCCGATGAGCGACTTCCGCGGCGCGCGCAAGCAGTGGGGCGGCTTCCTGCGCAACAACAAGGACAAGGAACTCATCCTCTACTGCGCGTCCGGCATGCGGTCGGGCTCGATCGCGGGCGCGCTCAAGAAGGAAGGCTACAAGGTCGCCAACCTCGGCGGCTTCGGCGGCTGGGCCGGCGCCGGCCTGCCCGTACGCAAACCTTGATCCGACGCCACCGCCGTCGATTGACCAGGAATGATCGCTTCAGGAACAAGCCAACCATGTTCGGAGGATTGCGCAGGCTTCACGCCGCATCCCACCGATCCCTGGAGCGATTTCGGATACTGCACCCTCTCCACCTCCCCGCGCCGCGGCTATCCCATTCTTCCCGGCGCCGAGTGCCCGAAGTTCACGCCGCGCACCCCGGAGACCGCCGTGCCTGATCCCGAACGAACATAGTCATGAGTGGACGATTCGACGTAACCGATTTCACCCGCGACGTTTTGGTCCGCAGCGCCACGGTGCCCGTGCTCGTCGATTTCTGGGCCTCGTGGTGCGGGCCGTGCAAGATGCTCGGCCCCGTGCTCGAGAAACTCGCCGATGAGGCGAACGGGCGCTGGACACTCGTCAAAGTCGACACCGACCGGCACCAGGACCTCGCGGCGGAGTATGCCATCCGCGGCATCCCCGACGTGCGACTCTTCCATGGTGGCAAACAGATTGCGCAGTTCAGCGGCGCCCTGCCCGAACCGCACCTGCGGCGCTGGCTGGAGGAGAACCTGCCGTCGCCGACACGCGCCGCGCTCGACCAGGCGCGGGCCGCACTCGCCGCGGGACGTTTCGCCGAGGCCGAATCGCTGCTCACCCCGCTGGCGGTGGAACGTCCGGGCGACCGCGACGTGATCGCGCTGCTCGCTCGCGCGATCGTCTTCCGCGATCCAGACGCGGCACTCGCACGCCTGCAGGGACTCGCCGGCGACGACGTCGATCTCGTGCGCAGCTTCGCCCTCGTGCTGAAGATCCGCGCGGAGGACCTGCAGGAGTCTTCCGCGCGCACGCCGCTGTTGGCGGGACTCGCGGAACTGCGCGCCGGACGGTTTGCCGAGGCGCTGCGCCTGTTCATCGCCGCGATGGAGGAGAGCGTGCGCTACGCCGACGCCGCGGCCAAACGTGCGTGCCTTGCCATCTTCAAGCACCTCGGCACCCACCATCCGATCACGCTGGAATTTCACCGCCGCTTCTCGATGGCGGCGACGTGAGGCCTGCGGCCGCTGCGGGTGCGGAATACGTCACAGAGAGCACAGAGGAGACACAGAGGGCACGGAGCGTCGCGGGAGAGCCGAACGCCTGATGTCAGGGCGCGAACCGAACAGGGCGAGATGGTGTGAAGACCAAACAGATCGCTCGGCGACTTCCCCAACAAACACGAGAGGCACAGAAACCACTCCGTGGCCTCTGTGCCTCCTCTGTGAACTCTGTGGCCGGATCGTGCTGCGATCAGCGCCTCAGATTCGCGGCGATCAGCGGAAGAAGTCGTTGCCCTTGTTGTCGACGAGGATGAAGGCCGGGAAGTCGACGACCTCGATCTTCCAGACCGCCTCCATGCCGAGCTCGGGGTAGTCGAGCGTCTCCACTTTCGTGATATTTTCCTTGGCCAGCAGCGCGGCCGGGCCGCCGGGGGAGCCGAGGTAGAAGCCGCCGTGCTTGCGGCAGGCGTCGGTCACGGCCTGGCTGCGGTTGCCCTTGGCCAGCATCACCATCGACGCGCCCTGTGCCTGGAAGAGGTCGACGTAGGCGTCCATGCGGCCGGCCGTGGTCGGACCGAACGAGCCCGAGGCCATGCCCTTCGGCGTCTTCGCCGGGCCGGCGTAGTAGACCGGGTGATTCTTGAAGTAGTCGGGCAGACCCTCGCCGCGGTCGAGGCGCTCCTTGAGCTTGGCGTGGGCGATGTCGCGCGCGACGACGAGCGTGCCGGTGAGCGAGAGGCGCGTGCGCACGGGATGCTTGTCGAGCTCCTTGAGGATGGCGGCCATCGGCTGGTTGAGATCGATCTTCACCGCGCCCTTGTCGGAGGATTTGCGATACCGCTCGGGGATGAACTGGCCGGGGTGGCGCTCGAGCTGCTCGAGCCAGATGCCGTCCTTGTTGATCTTGGCCTTCACGTTGCGGTCGGCCGAGCACGACACGCCGACACCGACCGGGCATGATGCGCCGTGACGCGGCAGGCGGATGATGCGCACATCGAGCGCGTAATACTTGCCGCCGAACTGCGCGCCGATGCCGAGCTCCTGCGACTTTTTCAGCATCTTCTGCTCGAGCTCGATATCGCGGAAGGCGTAGACGCCATCGCCGCCCTTGGTGGGCATGTCGTCGAGGTACTTGGCGGAGGCGAGCTTGACCGTCTTGAGGCAGGCTTCGGCTGAGGTGCCGCCGATGACGAAGACGAGGTGGTAGGGCGGGCACGCAGCCGTGCCGAGGTATTTCATCTTCTCGACGAGAAACTTCTCGAGGCTGGCGGGATTGAGCAGCGCCTTGGTCTCCTGGAAGAGAAAGGTCTTGTTGGCCGAGCCGCCGCCCTTCTCGACAAAGAGGAACTTGTACTCCGCGCCGTCCGTCGCCATGATGTCAATCTGGGCGGGCAGGTTGTTGCCGGAGTTTTTCTCGTCGTACATCGAGGTCGGGATCGTCTGCGAGTAACGCAGGTTTTCCTCGATGTAGGTCTTCCAGACGCCCTTGGAGAGGGCCTCCTCGTCGCCGCCGCCGGTCCAGACCTGCTGGCCCTTTTTCGCGACGATCGTGGCGGTGCCGGTGTCCTGACAGAAGGGCAGCACGCCCTCGGCCGAGATCTCGGCGTTGCGCAACATGGCCATGGCGACGAACTTGTCGTTCTCGCTCGATTCCGGGTCATCGAGAATGGCGGCGACCTGCTTGAGGTGGTCGGTGCGCAGGTAGAAGGAGATGTCGCGCATCGCCTCGTTGGCGAGGAGCGCGAGGCCCTCGGGCGCGACCTTGACGATCTCCTTGCCACCGAAAGTGTCCACGGAGACGTGGTCCTTCGACACGAGGCGATACTGGGTCTTGTCGGGACCGGTGGAGGTGATGATGGGGCTGAAGCGGAATTCCTGAGCCATGGCGATGAAAGTGGGCGTTGCTTATAGCGTCCCCGGACAGTGCCGTCTTGGCGAGGCTTGTCCACCGCAAGCCGTGGTTTGCGGCTGCGGACCGAGCTATTAGGCGCACGCCGGCGTGTATTAGCGGGGTGCCTCAACCGCGGCGTTCCGTACCCGCGAGTTGTCCGCAGCCGGCCGCGATGTCGATGCCGCGCCGCTGGCGCACCGTGGAAGGGATGCCGGCCTCGCGCAGCACGGCCTGAAAGGCTTTGGCGTGCGCGTGACGCGCAGGCGTGCCGTCGTACCCCTCGGTGGGATTGAGCGGGATGAGGTTCACCTGCGCCTTCTGCCCGGCGAGGAGACGCCCGAGCGCGGCGGCGTGCGCGGGGCTGTCGTTCTTGTCCTCGATCAGCGTCCACTCGAAGAAGATCCTGCCGCCCGTACGCGCGGTGTAGTCGCGACAGGCGTCCATCAGCTCGGCCAGCGGCCAGCGCTTCGCGATCGGCACGAGTGCGAGGCGCTCCGCGTCGGTCGCACCGTGCAGGCTCACGGCGAGCGACACGGTGCGTCCCTCATCGGCGAGGCGCCGGATGCCGGGCACGAGCCCCACCGTGCTGAGCGTGATGCGCGAGGCCGCGAGCGAGACGCCCTTCTGGTCGATGAGGATGTCGACCGCCCGGAGCACGGCGTCGTAGTTGTGCAACGGCTCCCCCTGGCCCATGAGCACGATGTTGCGCAGCCGATGGCCCTCAGCCGCGAGCACACCCGCGACGTGCAGCACCTGGGCGACGATCTCGCCGGCGCTGAGATTGCGGCGAAAGCCACCCTGCCCCGTCGCGCAAAACACACAACCCATGGCGCAGCCGACCTGCGTGCTGATGCAGGCGGTCATGCGCCCGTCGAAACGCATGAGCACTGTCTCGATCACTTCGTCGTCGCGAAGGCGCAGGAGATACTTGCGCGTGTGGCCGTCGCTGCTCGCGATCTCGCGCGCCACCTCGCAACCGCCGACAAACACGCCGGTAGCCGCGAGTTCGCGCCGCACGCGCGGCGGGACAGCTGCCATCGACTCGATACACGTCCGGCGCTCGCGGTGCAGCCCGGCCCAGACCGCGTCCGCATGCACGGGCTTGATGCCATGGGCGAACAGGTGCCGCTCCAGCTCCGCGCGCGTCCAGCCGAGCAGGTCGGCCGACGGCGAGGGTCCGGGATGCGCGGTTGAGGACATCGCGGCAGAAAATGTGGCGCCGGTGCGGCGCGCAACTGGTTTGGAGTCCACCCGAACGACCGCGAAAACCGGCGCGAGGGGAATTTCGCAGGCTTTTGACAACAAGCCACCAAGCGAGCACCCAGGGAGTCCAGAATTCCCCCCTAAAACCAGAGCGTTTGAAACCGATCTTGGGGTGAACGTATCTCCCTGTGGCTAACGTGCTTCCTTCCGACCCGTCACTTTCCACGAGTTCGACCGCCGGCGCTCCGCAAGCCTTTGCGGTCGTGCCGCTTGTCGACATCGCGAAATCCATCCGCGCCGTGCCCGTCGCGCCCGAAGTCCTGCCCAAGCTCCAGTCGCGCCTGCAGGACGTCGACACCGACATCACCGACCTCGCCGCCCTCATCCGCCTCGACGCCGGCCTCGCCACGAGCGTCCTGAAGAGTTCCAACAGCGCCTACTACACGCGCGGCTCGCGCGTGACCTCGATCGAGGAGGCCGTGTCCGTGATCGGCTACGAGGAGACGCTGCGCATCGTCGCCCGCTGCTCGTACTCGACGGTGATGAAGGGCTCGCTCGTGTGCTACGGCATCTCGGGTGAGGTGCTTTGGGAGGAGGCCGTGCTCGCCGCCCTCGCCATGGACCAGCTCAGCCAGGTCGCCGAGTGCGACGCCTCGGAGGCCTACATTTCCGGCCTGCTCCACGCGGTGGGCATGGTCGCGATCAACGACTACCTCCTCCGCACCGGCCGGCCCAACGACGTGGCGCCGACCGGCCCGCTCGATGCCATCGCGCAGTGGGAGATGCACAACATCGGCCACCACCATGGCAAGGTATCCGCCGCGATGATGCAGCAATGGCGCTTTGCCAGCTCCGTCGTGCTCGCCGCGGAACGCCTCCCGGAGCCGGCCATTTCCTCGGACGACACGGTCCTCAGCGCGCTGCTCCCTCTCGGTGTCACGATCGCCAAGCACGTCTGCGCCCACCCGGACGACGACGGCGTCGCCGACCCGGAGTTCGATCTCGCCCGGGCCAAGCGCGCGGGCCTCGACCGCCGCCAGCTCGTCGAGATGGTCGCGACCGTGCGCAACCACTGGAAGCAGACGAAGCAGTTCCTGGTCTGACCTGGCCCGCGCGGCGGGTCAGAACTTCTCCTCGCGCAGGACGCGCACGTCCGACTCGTAAACCACGGTCGCGAAGTGCGGCAGGATGTCCCGGGCCAGCCGCTCGAGCAGGCGTTCCGCCACCGTCCCGGGCACGATCACGTCGACCTGGATGTTGCCCGACTCCGCGATGTCGCCGTCGCGGGCGCCCTTCGCGCCGAGTCCAGTGACCGGATACGCCGTGTGCCCGCGTGCGCCCTCCTCGGCCAGCAGCCGGGTGATGCGCTCGCGCGCCAGGGCCTCGCACACCACCGTGATTCGCTTCATCGGGTGAGTCTTCATGCTGCGCCTCCAGGATACCACAAGCCGGCCATCCACGCGTAGAGCGGCAGGCCGAACACGATGTTGAACGGAAAGGTGATCGCGAGAGCCGCGGTGAGATAGAGCGTCGGGTTGGCCTCGGGCAAGGACAGGCGCATGGCCGCCGGCGCCGCGATGTATGAGGCGCTTGCAGCGAGCACGCCAAGCAGCATCGCCCCACCCTCGCTCAAGCCGCACCACGCCCCCAGGCCGGAGCCCACCGCCCCATGCAGCACGGGCATGACCACGCCGAAGCCCACGAGAAAGGGCCCCACCTTGCGCAGGTCGCCAAATCTCCGTGCCGCCACCATGCCCATCTCGAAGAGGAAGAGCGCCAGTACGCCCTGGAACGGCGTGACGAAGAACCCCGCCGTCGCCGCCAGGCCGCGCTCGCCGCTGAGGAAACCCACGAGCATCGAGCCCAGCAGCAGGAACACGCTGCGCCCGAGGAGTCCCTCGTGCAGAGCGAGGCGCGCCAGCGCCGCCGGCTCGATCCGGCCCGTTCCGCCGGCCAGTCGCCCGAGCACCACGCCCACCACGATGGCCGGCGACTCCATGACCGCGAGCAGCGCGCTCGCATAGGGCTCAAACGGTTGGCCACGCTCCTGCAGGAAGCCCACCGCCGCGAGGAACGTCACGGCGCTGACCGAGCCGTAGTGCGCGCCGATCGCCGCCGCATCCACCGGCGCGAGTCGACCGAGGTAACGAAGGATCGGGTACGTCCACAGCGGGATGAGGAACCCCAGCGCCACCGCCGCGAGGGCCGGCAGCCAGACTGCCGCGAGGCCCGCCGCGGCCACCGCCACGCCGCCCTTGAAGCCGATGGCGACGAGCAGGTAGAGCGTGAGGGCCGTGTAGAGCGGCTCCGGAAAACGCAGGTCCGTCTTCGCCGCTGTCGCGAGCACACCGAGCACGAAGAAGAGCACGGCCGGCGTCGCGAGGCTGCCGGCTATGGATGAGATCAGCTCCATGGGTGTCTACTCCGCGAGTTTTGCCTGCGAGGCGCGGGCCTCCTCGGCGAGACGCGCGCGAAACGCCTCCACGCGCCGCCGCAGGCGCGCGTCCGCCGCGCCGAGGACCTGCACCGCGAGCAGCCCGGCGTTGCGCGCGCCGCCGATGGCGACGGTCGCCACCGGGATGCCACCTGGCATCTGCACGATGGAAAGGAGCGAATCCAGACCCTTGAGCGCCTTGCTCTCCACCGGCACGCCGATGACCGGCAGCGGCGTGAGGCTCGCGACCATGCCGGGAAGGTGCGCGGCTCCACCCGCACCCGCGATGATCACGCGCAGGCCGCGTCCCGCCGCGCTGCGCGCATACTCGACCATGTCGAGCGGCGTGCGATGGGCCGAGACGACGCGCGTCTCGCACGCCACGCCGAACTCCCGACAGACCTCGGCCGCCGCACGCATAGTGGGCCAGTCCGAGGCGCTGCCCATGATGATCCCGACCTGCGCCTGACTTCGTGTGTTCTTCTTCATGATACGTCTCCGAATCGCACCAGCCGCGCCGCCCGGCGCGCCCGGCGCATCGCCTCCCCGACTGTCGCACCGAGCGCCGTGACATGGCCCATCTTGCGTCCGCGCGCGCTGCGCGCCTTGCCGTAGACGTGCACGTGCGCGCCCTGGATCGCGAGGGCGCGCTCCAGCCCGTGTGGCCGCCCCGACCCGCCCGAGGCGCCGAGGAGATTGATCATCACGGCGGCTGGCGCGACCATCGCGGTTGAGCCCAGCGGCCAGCCCAGCACGGCCCTCACGTGGTTTTCAAACTGCGAGCACGCGCACGCCTCCATGGAATAGTGACCGGAGTTGTGCACGCGCGGAGCGAGTTCGTTGATGACGATGTCGCCGTCGGGCATGAGGAACAGCTCCACCCCGAAACAACCGACACCGCCGAAAGCGTCGACCGCGCGGCGTGCGATGTCCACCGCCCGCTGTGCGATCTCCGAATCGATTGCGGCCGGAGCGCTCACGATGTGGCAGATGTGGTCGCGCTGCACGGTCTCGACGACCGGGTAGGTCGCGATCGAGCCGTCGCGGCCGCGGCAGACCATCACCGCGAGTTCCTTGCGATACCGGCAGAAGACCTCGGCCAGCATCGAGTTCTCCACCGCTCCGAGGTGACGCCATGCCGCGCCGATCTCGGCCGCGGAGCGTAGCGTGAAGTTGCCCTTGCCGTCGTATCCATTGCGCCGGCGCTTGACCATGATCGGCCAGCCGAGCATCTCGCCCAACTTCGCCAGGGCCCGCCGATCCGGCACCGCGGCAAAGCACGGCACCGGCAGGCCCGCCGCGACCAGCACCTCGCGCTGGCGGAGCTTGTCCTGAATGGCATCGATCGTCGCCGCCGACGGCCAGAGCGCCCGCCCCGTCTTCTCCAACGAGGCGAGGCCGTGCGCGTCCACGAACTCGTTCTCGAGGGTCACCACGTCGGCCCGCCGCCCGAGACGCACGAGGCTCCCGGGTTCGTTCCAATCGCCGGTGATCACCGCATCCGTGACCTGGGCCGCGGGCACGCCCGCCTCGCGTTCGAGGATCACCGTGGCGCACCCCAACCGGGAGGCGGCCTGGGCGAGCATGCGGGCGAGCTGGCCGCCACCGATGATGCCGAGAGTCGGTCCGGCTGGATGCGACGGAACCGGCCGCGCAGCACGCCGCGGTACCTTGGCCTGTATTCGCGACTTGGATCTAGTCATGTGAGTCGGGGGAATCTGCACGTGGGGCCCGGGACGCCGGCGAGGTGCCGGTCCAGGGCACGAGAAGTTCGTAGTCGATGAGGGCGAAGGCCGTCCGCCCACGTCGCTGGAGGAGCCTGCCGTCGGCGAGGGGACGCACGATGACGTGGCGGGGCTTGTGATCGAGCACCGCAAATCCGTGCGCCGCCACGGCCCCGGCGGCCTCGCGGCCGAGATCCATCATCGTCTCGTTGGTGATCAAGCCCGCCTGCGCCGCCTGCTCGGCATCGATGCCGCCGACCCACGAATAGAGCAGCACGTAGATTCGCCCGGGATCATAGGAGATCCGCTCGTCCGCGGGCGTTCGCCTCTGATCGGCATCGAGCGCGCGGACCTGACGCTCGAGTCGATAGTCGGCCCGGCCCAGCTGCCAGCCGGCGAAGCGCGCCGCGGGCACGTGGATGGCGAGCGGCCGCTTCGTCGCGATGTGCGGCGTCCGCCGGGCTCGTTCACGCAACCGATGGATCGCGCCGAACTCCTCGAACGGGCCGAGAAACTCCGCCTCGGCCATGAGCGCCTCCGGCCAGGGAAAAACCGAGCCGGCTCCCAACGTGGTCAGCCCCACGTCCTGGCCGAAGCGGCAGAACTTGACCACGATGCCCACGTCGCCACGGGCAGCATGCGGCACGGGCACGCGATAGACCGAGCCCGTGGCACCCGGCAGAGCCCGACCCACGCGATGGAAACGTTGGTCCTGATACCAGTGCCGCGGCGACAGCGATTCAGACATCGCCCAGCCGTCGCGGGTGAAATACAGCTCGCCGCCCTCGCCGTCGCGAAGGAGCGCGTACTCCACACCGTGGGCGCATCGCCGCAGCGCCGGCGACACCGCGTCAAACGCGGGACGCCGGCTCCGCTCGAGGCGGAGATCGTGGACGGTCATCGGAGCTACTCGTCCTGCTCGAACATCTCGTGGCCGATCAGCGCCGTGTAGTCCTCGAGCGTGCCGCGATCGAGGCAGCACTCGATGATGCGGCGCCCGAGCGGGGAGAGATCCGGCACGACGAACTGCCCGAGCTCGCGCGCGAAGAACTCGCGCAGGATCTCGGCGCCCTGGTCGTAGGCGGACGTGCCCACCTCGGGCTGCTGGTCGACCTCGAAGAACCACGAGCCGATCTGGCGGCCCTCGACCAGGATCGAGCCCGGCGTGTATCCGAGCAGCGGGCACCGGCTGGCCCGCATGCGTCCGCGGGCAAAGCGCGCCCCGCCGCGCCGCGCAAGAAATTCACGCGCGATCCACTGCGGCATGAACCCGACCTCCCACGCGCCCACGTGCTGGTTCGGCGTGAGGATGTAGCGCACGCGCGGCGTGGCCACGATCTGATCGAGGAGCAGGTTGGCGTGGTCCACCCGCCGGCCCGTGGCAAACGGCCAGTACGAGCCGACGCCCTCCGAGGACATGCCCTCGGTCTGCACGATGCTCGGGTTGGCATGGCCGCGTGGTGCGACGAGCCGCCAGAGCCACGCAAGCGACGGCGGCAGCAGGTGGAAGAGCCCGATGATGCCGTAGGTGGGCTTCTCCCGCGTGCAGGGCGGACAGCGCACGCCGAAGCTGCGGATGTCGACGTCCACCGCCCCCTTCACCACGCCGGCCACGGCGGTTCGCGGCACAATCACGCGGGGATTCGGGCACGGCTGGCCCGGGGCGTCCTCGATGTGCTCCCAGATGAGCGCGGTGGCGCCGGGATGGGCGTCGATGTTGAGAAAGAGCAGCGGCGCGGACGGATGCGTGGTCATCTCCTCGAGATGAGGGTCGGTGCCATAGCGGGTGATGTGGTTGACCCGCACGAACCACGCGTCCTCGGCGTCGACGAGCGTGAGCTTGCCGCGCCCCTTCTCGAGCGAGGGGTGGCAGAGCGCCATGTCGTCGGTGACCGGCCGCAGGTCGCAGGCGCGGGGCAGCGTGAGCGTGCGCTCCTCGCCGTTGACGAGATTGCGCCCGAGCAGGAGCGAGCCGTCGCGCTGGCGATGGGCGTGTTCGAGCATCTCGCTCTTGCCGCCGCCGCTCGCGCCCTCGTGGGAGATCACGAGCTTGTTCTCATACGGAGTCACGACCTGCACGGTCGAGCAATGCATGGTCACCCAGCCCTCCTGCTCGCCGAGGTTGAGCAGCACACCGTAGATGCCCTTCTTCGCGCTCGGCCCGGGATAGAGGTTGTAGCTGAAAAGTTCGTGCCGTTCCTCGAGGCGGTTGTGCACGACGATCTGCTTGCCCGCGAAGTGCGTGTGGCGAAACGGCGGTGCGACGTAGATCACGGCCTTCGGATCGAAGTCGGCGGGGATCTGGTCGGGCGCAAGGATCCCCTGCAGCAGCGCGAGCCCGAGGGCGAAGAAACCGGCGTTGTCGGGCGCGATCACGACCGCGTGCATGCCCTTGCCCTCGAGGCCGGCGAAGAAGGGAAACACCGCCAGCCGCTGCGTGCGCAGCCAGTCGAAGGTCGCCTGGCGCAGCGGTTCGAACGCCTGCCCATACTGGGCGCGGAACGTCGGCTTGTCGGTCGGACGCTCGTCGCCGATGACCATGCAGTCGGGGTCGCGCCGGCGCATGTAGGGCTCGAGGTAGTTTGCGGCGATGCCGTTGCGCACACGGCAGGCCCGCGCCTCCACGACCCGGCCACGGCCCGGCACGTCGTAGGCGACGTCGTGCCAGCCGTCCGGCCCCGCATCGCGCACGGCGAGCCGCAGCAGGTCGTCGACCGAGGTGGCGAGCGTGTATCCAGGCGCCGAACGCAGCAGATCGGCAGCCTCGCGAGGCAGGGCGAAACCGAGTCCTTCGACGCGGTCGGTGGCGGGAGCAGTGGCGGTGAGCAACATGGTTCTTGGTCCTCCTGGATGCGCCCAGTCTAGCGGAACCGCGCGACCCGCGCTCCGCACCAGCCCGGAGAGGAGTTTCGTTTTGTGATATGCAAAAATGCACAGACCACGTTGAATGATGCGCAGTCGGTCCGGGACGCATCTCGGCCCGGACCGACTTCATCCACCATGCCCAGCACGATCCGCGAGACCCTGAGTGAACGCATCCGCGCCATGCCCGGCCTCGAGCGATTTCTCGCGGACTTCCGTCTCGCAACAGGGCTGCCCGCGCACTTCGTCTCCGCGCTCGGGCAGCGCACGTTCGGCCCGGACGTGTGCACGCTGTGCCGCTACGTGCACGCCCACCCGCAGGGCGCGCGGCTGTGCACACGTTTTCTGCAGCAACTCCTTGAGACGGCGACGGAACATCCCGCGAGCGCGCGTTGCGACGCCGGCCTGTACGAGGCCGCGGTGCCGCTGCGCATGGGTGGCCAGACGTTCGGCTATGTCGTTTTCGGGCACTGCGCGGCACGCACACCCACGCGGGCGGACCGCAACGAGGCGCGCCACCTGTTGACGCGCGCCGGTGTCCCCATCGATGCCGCCCAGCTCGAGGTCCTCGCCACCGACGTCCCGATCGTGTCGCTCGACCGCATCGCCGCGCTCGAGCGCATCGCCGCCGATCTGGTCGAACGCCTCGTGCTCGAAATCACCCAGCACATCGTCCACCCGCCGGCGAGCATGCCGCCGCTGGTCGAACGCGCCTGCCACCTCGTGCGCACCGAATATGCGCGACCGGTCGCGCTCTCCCATTTCGCGAAAAAACTCGGCGTGAGCGCCGGACATCTCAGCCGGATCTTCCACCACAGCACGGGCCTGCGCTTCGTCGAATATGTGGCCCGCGTGCGGGCCGATCACGCCCGCTCGCTGCTCCGGACAACCGACCGCCCGGTCACCGACATCGCCTTCGCCTGCGGATTCCAGTCGCTCTCGCAGTTCAACCGCACCATCCGCGCCCAGTTCGGCTGCACGCCGAGTGCCTTGCGCCAGCAGGCCGGCTGACCCCACGTCCACCGCCGTCCATCCCCATCAATCCCATGTCCACCGCCGTCGCCTTCTTCGACACCAAGCCCTACGACCGCGACTACATCGCCCGCGCGCCTGGCGCGGAGAAACTCGCGCTGCGCTTCCACGACTTCCGGCTCACGACGGAGACTGCTCCGACGGCGCGCGGCGCGACCGCCGTCTGCGTGTTCGTGAACGACAAGCTCGACGAGCCCTGCCTGGCGGCGCTGCATGCCGCCGGCGTGCGCCACGTGGCCCTGCGCTGCGCGGGCTTCAACAACGTCGACCTCAAGGCCGCGCGCGCGCTCGGGCTCGCGGTGACACGCGTGCCCGCCTACTCGCCGCACGCCGTGGCCGAGCACACGGTCGCGCTCCTGCTCACGCTCAACCGCCGCATCCATCGCGCCTTCAATCGCGTGCGCGAGCACAACTTCTCGCTCCAGGGTCTGGTCGGTTTCGACCTGCACGGACGCACGGCCGGCGTGATCGGCACGGGCAAGATCGGCCGTCTCGTCGCGCAGATCCTGCGCGGCTTCGGCATGCGCGTGATCGCCCACGACCCCTACCCGGCCGTCGAGTGGTCCACCACGCACGGCATCGACTACCGGCCGCTCGAGGCCGTACTCGCCGAAAGCGACGTGCTCACACTCCACCTGCCCCTCACCCGGGAGTCGCACCACCTGCTCAACGAGCGCACGCTCGCCCTGGTCAAGCCCGGTGCCACGATCGTGAATACGAGCCGCGGCAAGCTCATCGATACCACCGCGCTGATCGCCGCGCTCAAGGCGCGCCGCCTCGGCGGTGTCGCGCTCGATGTCTATGAGGAGGAGGAAGGCATCTTCTTCGAAGACCTTTCGGGTGAGCTGCTGGCCGACGATGAGCTCTCACGCCTGCTCTCCTTTCCCAATGTGCTCGTGACCGCGCACCAGGCGTTCTTCACCGAGGAAGCGCTCGCCGAGATCGCGCGCGTCACGGCAGAAAATCTCGTCCGCGGCGCCCGCGGCGAATCGTTCCTCGACGGCACGACCCTTTGAGCGGCTGACGCGGGTGAAGGCGCCGTCGCTCCAACCGCGCGGTCCGGGCTCCCACGGCTCATTCTGCCACCGCTGACGTCGGGCTGCGCCCATCGGCGTCGAGGGGGCCTGTGCTGCCCCGGCGTACCCTCATCGCGGCCGGGAGCGGCAGACGAACTCCACCACGACAGGGTTCTGATACGCCCGGACACACGCGTCGACACGGCGGATTCTCCGCGCCGGCATCATGTGGTTTTTCCTAAGCATCCATGCACCACATCGTATTAGTCGAAACAACGATCCTGGACGAGATTCACGCCATCCTCCTCAGCGCGTCGTGCGCCATAGTGGTGCCCGAAGCGACGCGGGGCCTCCGACCTCTTCTCTTCCGAAACATTGAAACACAACCGACATCATCGCGAAACCTCCCGCGCGCACCGCGCCGGCGACGAGAATCCACCGACTGCGCCGAGCGGTCCGCACACCTTGCGCAGGGACCTGCGCTTGAACGGTCATGACTGAATACACCCTCTTCCCTTTCGCGGACTACTGGTGGTTCTACGTCCTCTTCACGCTCGGCGTGCTCGGTCTGCTCGCCCTCGACCTGGGTGTCTTTCACCGCGAGGCCCACGAGGTCTCGGTGAAGGAAGCCGCCCTCTGGAGTGCAGTCTGGGTCGGTCTTGCGATGCTCTTCTGCTGGGGCCTCTGGCAATATGCCCACTGGCGGTTGCCCCAGGATCCCAGGCTGATTGCCGCAGGCATGAGCGCGGCGCAGGCCGCCCAGTTGGCCGATCAGACCGCGCTCGAGTTTCTGACCGGGTTCGTGGTCGAGAAGTCGCTCTCCGTGGACAACATCTTCGTCTTCGTCGTTGTCTTCTCCTACTTCGCGATTCCCGCGAAGTACCAGCACCGCGTCCTGTTCTACGGCATCCTCGGCGCCCTCGTCTTTCGCATCATCTTCATCTCGATCGGCGCCGCGCTGATGCAGTGGCACTGGGTCATCTGGCTCTTCGGCGGCTTCCTCGTCCTCACAGGCATCAAGATCCTCTTCGCCCCCGAGAAGCCGATCGAGCCCGACAAGAACCCGGTGATCCGCCTGCTCCGGCGCCTCGTTCCCGTGACACCCCAGCTCGAGGGCGACCGCTTCTTCCTGCGCAAGAACGGGGTGCTGCACGCCACGCCCCTGTTCGTGGCCCTGGTCTTCATCGAACTCAGCGACATTGTCTTCGCCGTCGATTCGGTGCCGGCGATCTTTGCCCTCACGAAGGAACCGCTGATCGTCTTCACCTCAAACGTATTCGCGATCCTCGGACTGCGGGCGCTCTTCTTCGTGCTCGCGGGCATCATGCACCGGTTCTGGGCATTGAAATACGGCCTCGGCCTCATCCTCGTCTTTGTCGGACTCAAGATGGTCTGGCTCAACGATGCCTTCGGCGGGAAGTTCCCGGTCACCTGGTCCCTCGGCATCATCTCCGCCATCCTCGCCATCGCGGTGGCCTTGTCGCTGAGCGTCCCCCGGAAGTCCGCCCGCCTCCCGTCCGTGGTGAGTATCTAGATACACTCGCATCCGGCTTCCGCACCCAAACTCACGCTCCCCATCGATCCACCGTCCATTCCATGCCCACCAAGACCCGCATACCCGAACCGCTCGACGTCTACCTGCGCACCGCCTCGGGAGACAAGAGCATCAGCCTCGCCGCCTATATCGAGGGCGGCAGGCCCCTGGTCACGCCCGAGGCGCTCAAGGCCCTTCGGGCCCTCGGACCGACGCTGCGCACTCGCGTGGAGGCCCTCGCGGACTCCCCACAGCTCAAGCGCCGGATCGAGATGCTCATCCTCTTCCTCGAGGAGACCGCCGGCCGCTCGACGACCGACGCCGCCGTGCGCGACGTGGCGTTTGCCCTGCTCTACTTCCTCAAGGGTTATGACCGCGTTCCCGACTCCATCCCGGAAATCGGGCTGCTCGACGACACCATCATCGCCACGACCGTGATGCAGTGGCATCAGGCCGTCCTGAGCGCGCATTGGCGCCAGCGAGGCCGGTCGTGGCCGGACGGGCTCTGAGCGCGCGTCGCACCCTGACGACAGGCTGCACGGCCTCCACCCGACGCCGTACATTTTCATGACCAAGCGTCCCCGCATGTCATGCGGAGGCCGTCAGCAGCCTGTATTCGCATCATGATCACGCTCTCTCAGAACATCGTCCGTTCCCGCTGGTTCAAGGGACTCGTCGTCGGCGCGATCCTCCTTGCCGGTGCGATAGCCGGCGCGGAGACCGACCGCGCGTTCGCGGAGGCGCATGCCGGGTGGTTGCGCCTGGCCGATGCGGCCGTCCTTGCGACCTTCGTCGCGGAAATCGGCCTGAAGCTCCTCGCGCATGGGCGCAAGCCGTGGCTGTATTTCACCGATGCGTGGAACGTATTCGATTTCGTGATCGTCGCCGCCTGCCTGATGCCGCTGGAGTCGTCGCTGGCCGGCGTGCTGCGACTGGCCCGGGTGTTGCGCGTTCTCCGGCTGGTCAGCGCGCTGCCCCGGCTCCAGCTGCTCATCGGCGCGCTATTCCGCAGCATCGGCGCCATGGGCTACGTCTGCATCCTGCTCGCGCTCGTCTACTATGTCTACGCCGTGGCGGGCGTGGAGTTCTTCGCGACCGCAGCTCCCCAGTCGTTCGGCTCGCTTTCGGCCGCGTTGCTCACGCTCTCCCAAATCATGACGCTGGACAACTGGAGCGAGCTCTACGCGTCGGTCCAGCTGCACAAACCGATCGCCGCCGCGGTCTATTTCTTCAGCTTCATCCTGATCGGCACGATGATCATGCTCAATCTCTTCATTGGCATCGTGATGAACAGCATGACCGAAGTGCACGCCGAACTGGAGCAGCGGGAGCGGGTCCGTTCCGGCTCGCGCGATTCGCGCGAGGACGAACTCCGGGCGCTTGCCGCCGAGTTGCGGCTGCTGAGTGTCCGGATGGAGGCACTGCGTGAACGCTCCCTGCGCGACGGGCCGCGGGCGTAGTCGCTCACGCGTGACGACCAAGCCATCTCTCGACCACGTTGCGCGTGGCCGGTGACGCCCTTGACCCGCGCCTGCCCGGCCGAGACCGCGCTCACCTTTGGCCCCAACACCGAGGACACCTCCACCCGCACCGGAAATATGTACCTCGTCTTCGTCAGTCGCCCATGATCGACCGGCCCTTGTGGCTTGCCTCAAGTTGGCGGCGCGCACGCAATCGCCCGCTGTCGCCCGGATGGCGGAATGGCAGACGCTGGGGACTTAAAATCCCCTGCCCGCAAGGGCGTGTGGGTTCGATCCCCACTCCGGGCACCAATGAGTTACAAAACTCGGGCCTTGATCGATTTCTCAGTGTTGGGCAGAAATTGGGCAGAAACCCAATGACCTGCGATGCCAAGGGAACCGCACTACCATCCCGAGTATAGAAAACGCGGTCACCGCAAGATCTGCATCGGCTATCGCGTCGTGTGGTGGGAGGGCGACCGGCGTTGCCGTGAACTCCTCCGCGACGAGGAGGACGCCAAGAAGAAGGTCGAAGCACGAAAGACGACCAGCACCCTGAACGCCGCCGGCATGCGCGCGGTCACCACACGCCTTACGCAGGATGAGGTCGACGCAGCCCAGGAAGGCTACTTGAGGCTGCAGGCAGGTCGGTTTCTGAACATCGGGGACGATGACAGCGGCGAGCGGTTTCTGAAGGCCATCGATTGGTTCGTGCGAAACTACAACCCCACGAATCTCTCGGGCGCTCCCACCGTGCTGGAATTCGTGCCAACCTTCCTTCAGACGCGGGAACACATCGACCAGATCTCTCGCGACGACTACGAGCGCTACATCCGCGCCTTCGCCAAGGCCGGTTTCGGGGCCCGTCGACTGAACGAAATCTCCTCGTCCGATATCGCCGGATACTTCGACGCGATGCAGACGTCTGGAACCACGAGGTCCAAGCACTACGGAGCCCTGCGCGCCTTCTTCAACGAGGCCTGCAAGAAATCCTCACGACACCCGCAGTTCCTCGCGGCAAACCCGGTCCTCGAGCATGCGGCGCCCAGGGCACGAAAACCCCGACGAATCATCTACACCGTGCAGGAAATCCACGACCTGATCCAGGTGTCCATCCTCCTCGGATGCGCACCGCTCGTCGTGCTCCGGCTATACACCATGCTGCGAGCCGACGAGGCCTCACGCTTTCTCACGACTGCGGCGGGACAACAACGCGATCGGGAAGGCGAAACACGATCGGTCACGAAACAACCCGGGAAGGCCCGAAACGCAGCAGGACGCCGGAAGCCGCGAGCCGACCTATGGGACGACATCAATCTCGAGACTGGCATTCTCAGATACCACGAGCCGGACGGCTCACGGGACCCTCGACCGATCACGATCTACCCGGCTTTCAAGGCATGGCTACGTCTCTTCCGCGAACACCGGGTGCCCATCGTCGCCACCCGGCTCGAAGAGGAGGCTCGGCGGATCGCGGTGCCCGGGAAGTTCGGCCGCGGATACCAAAACCTGCTCCGGCACACCGCTATCTCGTGCCGCGCAGTGTATACCGACTCGGTCGTGGGCACGGCGACCGAGGCCGACAACTCCGAGACCATCGTCCGGCGGCACTACCTCGGCCACCTATCGCGACTGGAAGCCGAGGCCGTCTACGCCCTCACACCAGACAAGTTCGATCTGCGACCCCTCGTCATGTCGCCCGCCAAGCGCATCGCGTTCCTGCCCACCTTTGTGGAGCAATATCCAGCGCTCCAAGAATTCATTCACAAGCGAATCCGCCGCGGCCGCAAGGCCAAGAAAGGCGCGCAAAATCAGACGGCAATATCACGCAGGGCGAATGCTGGTCGCGGCTGATGACGTCCGCATGTCTTGCGGTACCAGCCATCCACCTCGTCAACCCGGAACCTGTAGATCGCCGAGCCTCTGACGGCCGCCTCCTCGTAGTGCGGCAGACCGTGGTCCCGCATTTGCCAGCGCACCCACGGCTTGCTCCATCCGAAGACCCGGCACAACTCGGGCATGGATATGGGCCGACTTACGGTGAGCAGGGTCACTTGGACGGCAGGAAGGTCGACGGGCAGCGCCGATCCAATGCCGTCAGCGCGAGAAGGATGCCCGCGCCTGAATCTCTTTCGCGACGGTGGAGGGCAGTCCTTCCGCTGATCGTCATCGATGGTCCGCAAGGCGCCAGACGCAGACGATCCCCCGCCCTTGGCGGAGGACGCGAGATGCGTGACTGGCGAGTGCCGATCCATGGCGGAAAATCTACCAGACGGACACGAAACAAAAAATTTCTCCCCGGTGCCTCAATCTGCTCGCTCCTCCCCCGGTGCGTCGGTGCCTGCGCCCCTGCGTTTCCACAGGAGGAAGCCGGCGGCTGACGGCGCCATCGGCGGCGAGCATGGAGGTGCAGTTGCCCGACTGGACGGTCAGGCGCGGCGGGGCGATGCGCGAGTTGATCGCTTCCTGCAGTAGGCCGAAAGGCACGTGTCCCCGAAAAGCGGCCAGCCTGCCTGCACAAGGTGGTCCACAAAGCCGCGCCAGTCCCAGATCGGGACGAAGACGAAGCCGATGGACTTCGAGCGCACGGCCAAGACCACCGTGGCGCGGGCAGCGGCGCGTCACGAGCACTTTGACCGGTCGCTGAGCCGGCTGCGGCGTCTCGCCGCACAGCTGCGTGTGCGGGCCTCGTCGCGATCTTCACTGCGAATGACCGCCGCCTACATGCACGGACACTGAGATCCGCTGGTTGCGCATCTCGAACACGGCCAGACTCGCTGGGACAACAACCTCGTCAAAAACGCCAACTGTTCGTCGGCCGTCGGCAAGTAGAACAGGCTGCTCATCGGCCATCCCGACGCCGGGGGCCGTTCCGCGATCATCCACTCGTTCATCGTCACGTGCCAGAGCTTTGGCATCGACCCGTCGCCTACCTCAAGAACGTGCTCAAGCGCCTGCCGCGGATGACCAACCAAGACCACCCTGCCGCGCTCGCGCCGGCCGCTGGGAACCGGCTGACTGACGCATCGCCGACACACACATGGTGACCATCGGCGCATGCAAATCGTCACCATCGACGAAACCCAATCGCCGCCATCAAAAACGATCCGGACGATCGGGCGTCGGACGCTTACGATTAGCGAGGGATTCCACACACGATCGAACGCTCCGAAGTCCCGGCTTTCGTGGTCCTGCTATGCGCGAAAGAGCGACCGGATTTCGGCATCGTCGTTCAGCCCCAACTGGGCCAGCAGACTGCCAAGACGAACCGACCAAGGTGCATTATCGTCCCGACCGCCTTCCCCGCGATTTCAGCCACCCACCGAGCCCTAGAAAGGCACGGATCGGGTGACCATCAGGGGTGGCCAACAGGGAAGAAACCGCCCCAGAGGGTGGCCAAATCGGAAGAAATGCCCGCCCCGGGGTGGCCAAAACGGGAAGACGTCGGATTAGAGGGGTGGCCAAAATGGAAGAATCACCATCCCAAGGGTGGCCAAAACGGGAAGA
>JACSRI010000274.1 GCA_014879845.1 Opitutaceae bacterium | reverse complement strand
CCGGTTTCATGAAACCGGGCGCCGCCCCACCCCGCGGTCACCGCGGCGCGCGACCGGCGTCGGCCAGGGCGTCGAGCACGATCCCGGGCGTCAACACCTCGGGCAGGATCGTCGGCTCAGCCGTGCCGGGCGCGTAGATGAGATTGAACGGTACGGCGCTGCGACCAAAGGCGGCCAGGGCGCGCGTGATCTCCGGGTCTTTGTTGGTCCAATCGGCCTTGAGCGCGGCGATGCGACGGTCGCGAAACGCGCGCCGCACGTCCTCGGAGCTGAAGACGAGTTTCTTGTTCGTCTGGCAGGTCGCACACCACCGGGCGGTGAAGTCGACATAGACTGTGCGCCCCTCGGCGCGCAGCTGCTCAACGCGGGCCGGCGACCAGGTCTCCCAGGCGATGGCATCCGGTCGGGGCGCCCGCGGCCAGCCGACGAGCAGGCCACCGACCACCGCAGCGAGGGCGAGGGCCAGGCCCATGCCCTTGCCCCCCGCGGAGCGACCCTGCTGGACAAAACGCCCGTAGGCCCAGCCCGCCATCGCGACCAGGAGCAGGCCGAACATCGCCATGAGCAATCCGCCCTCGTCGACCTGCCCGGCCAGCACCCAGAGCATGTAGGCCGCCGTCCCGTAGAGCGGAAAAGCCATGAGCTGCTTGAAGGTCTCCATCCACGCGCCCGGCCGCGGCAGCATCCGCACGAGCGAGGGAAACGCCGAGAGCACGAGATACGGCGTCGAGAGTCCGAGGCCGACGAGCGAGAAGAGCGCCAGCGATTGCGCCGCCGGGAGGGTCACGGCCAGGCCGATCGCCGGCGCGAGCATCGGGGCCGAGCACGGCGTCGAGACGACCGTGGCGAGCACGCCCGTGAAGAAAGACCCGCCGTAGCCGGACCGCGCCTGCAGCTTCGACCCGACGCCCACCGCCGAAGCACCGACCTCGAAAAGCCCGCTGAGGTTGAGCGCAAAGACGAGGAAGAAGATCGCCGCCCCGAAGACGAAACCCGGGATCTGGAACTGGTAGCCCCAGCCCTGCTCGCGGCTGCCCTCGGGGTTGAGCAGGATGAGCGCCCCCGCGAGGACCCAGAACGACGCGAGCACGCCTGCTGTGAACACCCAACCGTGCATGGTGACCTTGCGACGGTCGGCCCCGGCCTGCTGGACGAAGCCCAGGATCTTGATCCCCAGCACCGGGAAGACGCAGGGCATGAGGTTGAGGATGAGGCCGCCGAGAAACGCAAAGATGGCCGCGAGCGGAAAACTCGACAGTCCGGCGCGCGCCGCGGCACCCACCTCTGTCGGCGCGACTGCCGCCGCGGACGAGTTCACCACGCCACCCGACTCGGCGCGGCGCGCCGCGATCTGCACCGCCCGTCCAGGCAGCGCAGGTGGGAAACCACCCGGCGCGACGAGCACGCCCTCGAGCACGGTCGGCGACTGCGGTTCGATCTTCCAGCGCGGCAGGCGCAGAATGAGCCGGTCGCCCTGCACTCGCGCCGTCTGCGGTGCCGAGGGTTCGACGACCATCTCGCTGAGCGCAAAAAAATATATCTCCGCCGGCACGACCACGCCCGCCGGCACACCGAGGCTCAGTACCAGCTCCTCGCCCTGCTCGGAAAACTCCGCCGGCCACGCCGTCCCACCGGCGACCGGAAGCTGCCGCCGGGCCTCTGCGAAGAGCGGTGCGCGCTCGGGATCGGGCTGCGCCGGACCGGCTCCCGCGAGGATCTCGAGCGTGTGCTCGGCCTCGCCGGGAATGCACGCCTCCTTGCAGATCAGCCACTCGGCCTTGGCCGCCAGGCGCACCGCCGCGCCGACCGGCATGGTCGCGGGTGGCGTGATTTCCACCATGAGCAGGATGTCGCCCTCGAAGCCGTAAGTCATCAGCCCCGGTGTCGGGAGTTTCTTGGGCACAGGCCACTGGATCGGACCGGCGGAGAACCCCTCGGGCAGCGTCCAGATGAGCGTGGTCGCCATGCCCGAATCACCGGGGTTGACCCAATAGGTGTGCCAGTGCTCCTCCATCGACATCCGCAGCCCGACCCAGAACGGACGCCCCGCTTCGATCGTCCGTGTCTCGGCCACGAGTTCGGTCGTGACATGCGGCGACTGCACCGGCGCCGCGTGCAGCGGCAGGGTCGAGATGACGAGGGTGGCCAGGACGGCGGCGAGACGCGGGAGAAAAACCATGATGTGTGTCGGTGGTGAGAAGAGAGGCCGCACCGGCGGCCGGTATTCCGCGCGGAGCCTAAGGCGACCGCCGGTTTGCGCAACTTCCACCCGCACCGCGACCGTGGTATCTCGCCCGCACGCCGGGCTTGCCAGGCAGCTGCGCGGCCACGACGATTTGCGCGAACCCCACCCCGTGCCGCTGCAATTGACCGCGAAGGAACGATCCACCCTCGCGATGATTCTCGGACTGCTCGTCCTCGGAGTCATCGGCATGGCCGTGCT
This sequence comes from Opitutaceae bacterium, assembly GCA_014879845.1. Classification (GTDB taxonomy): domain Bacteria; phylum Verrucomicrobiota; class Verrucomicrobiia; order Opitutales; family Opitutaceae; genus JAEWQP01. The sequence continues at coordinate 5,175 of JACSRI010000274.1, read as the reverse complement.
GCGCGACGATCTCGACCCCGAACGCCCGCAATCATCCGGCCCGCCGCCCACGGCGGCCCGCGAGCGCGGGCCCTCGCCGCGCCCGTGAACGCCCCCTGTTCATACGCGCGCCTGCCCTCGCGCAGCCGATCGCAAGATTTGCTCGACCGGCTTTCCGCCGCCTGCCCACACTCTCCGAATGATCGTTAAGCCCAAGGTCCGAGGTTTCGTCTGCGTCACCGCTCATCCCACCGGGTGCGCGGCTCATGTGCAGCAGCAGATCGACTACGTGAAGTCCAAGGGACCGATCAAGGACGGCCCGAAAAACGCCCTGATCCTCGGCGCGTCCACGGGCTTCGGTCTGGCCTCGCGCATCACGGCCGCCTACGGCTCCGGCGCGAAGACGATCGGCGTGTTTTTCGAGCGTCCGTCCGAGCCCGACCGCCTCGGCACCGCCGGCTGGTACAACACCGCGGGTTTCCACGCCGCCGCCAAGCGCGACGGGCTCTACGCCAAGAGCATCAACGGCGACGCGTTCTCCGACGAGGTGAAGCGCCAGGTCATCGACCTGATCAAGGCCGACCTCAAGCAGGTCGATCTCGTCGTCTATTCGCTCGCCTCTCCGCGCCGCACCCACCCGCGCACCGGCGCCGTGCACAAGTCCTGTCTCAAGCCGACCGGCACCAAGACCTACGTCTCCAAGACGGTCGACACCGACAACAGCGTCATCGTCCCCGTCGCGATCGAACCCGCCACCGAGCAGGAGATCACCGACACCGTCGCCGTCATGGGCGGCGAGGATTGGGAGATGTGGATCGAGGCCCTCAACGCCGCCGGCGTGCTCGCCCCCGGCGCCACGACGATCGCTTACGACTACATCGGGCCCGAAGTCACCTGGGACGTCTACCACCACGGCACGATCGGCCGCGCCAAGATTCACCTGCGCCAGACGGCCAAGCGCCTCGACGCCCAGCTCAAGGCCCACGGCTACGGCCGCGCGCTCATCTCGGTCAACAAGGCCCTCGTCACGCAGGCCAGCTCGGCCATCCCGGTCGTCCCCCTCTACATTTCCTCGCTCTACAAGATCATGAAGGCGAAGGGCATTCACGAGGGCACGATCGAGCAGATCCAGCGCCTCTTCGCCACGCAGCTCTACAACGGCAACTCCGTCAACTTCGACAGCGAGGGCCGCGCCCGCATCGACGACTGGGAGATGCGCCCCGACGTGCAGGAGGAAGTGAAGAAGATCTGGCCGCAGATCACGACCGAGAACCTCCGCACGATCACCGACTACGACAGCTACGAGACGGAGTTTCTGAAGCTCTTCGGCTTCGGCCTGCCCGGCATCGACTACGACGCCGACGTCGAGCCGCACGTGACGCTGGAATAGCCGACCTCCCCGTTTCGGAATGGCCGCGGCAACGCAGGCCTTCTGTATTCTGGGCGTCGCATGCGAGCCGTCATCCAGCGTGTTTCCTCCGCCCGCGTCACCGTCGGCGACCGGGTAACCGGTGAGATCGGACCCGGCTTGCTCGTCCTGCTCGGCGTGCATCGCGATGACACACCCGATGACGCCGCGTGGCTCTGCGCGAAAATCCCAAAGCTGCGGATCTTCGACGACGAACAGGGCCAGATGAACCGCTCGGTCGTCGACATCACCGGCGGCATCCTCGTCGTGAGCCAGTTCACGCTCTACGGCAGCACGAAGAAGGGCACGCGCCCGTCGTGGAACGACGCCGCCCGCCCCGAACTCGCCATCCCGCTCTACGATACCTGCTGCGCGCAGCTCGCCGCCGAGCTCGGCCGCCCCGTCGCGACCGGCGAGTTCGGCGCGATGATGCAGGTGTCACTCGTCAACGACGGCCCGGTCACGCTCGTGATCGATTCGCGGCTGCGGGAGTAGCGCCTTGCGGCACGGGCGGGTTTGGGGATTGAGCCGCCGAAGTGCGGGGGGTAGTTTCACCCTGAACCCCATTGAACATGCGCCTCGTAGCAGCCCTGGTTCTGTTGCACGCGTTCCGCATCGTCGCCACTGCGGCGAGTTCGCCGGCCGAAGCAATTCCGCTCGTCATCGTTCTGGATAAATCGAAACCGGTTTCGCCGACACTGGATCTCGACCCTCGCGTGCGCAGGGCAGAACCCGTCGTTGTCGGCTTGGAGGTCGCGCGCGCGCTCAAGCCACAGATTCTCGGGCGCATCAAAGTCGAGCTCAGCGAAACCGGCGACGTCACCCGCGTGCATGTGGTCAGCGGAGGCATGCCACACGACCTCGAACACCTCATTTCCGAAGCCTTGTCGCGATGGACTTTTGAGCCGCCGGTGTCGGGAGGGCGGCGAACCTCCACCGCGTTTCACGCGTTCATCGCACCTGTCTTGGGCGAAGCCAACCGGGGCCCCGCTGAACCCAACCCGCCTCCCGCAGTCTTCCTGGTTCCGCCAACCTATCCCCACGAATTGCGACGCATGCCGGACCGGTCGGCAGGCGTTCGATTCGGAAACGAGCCGACCGCCCGTAGTGGCCTGATGCGCGATCCACGCACGGGCCAGACATTCGAGACCACGCTCACCCCGACAGTCCCAGGGAACGGTCCTCCCACCCAAGACGGCCGTGGCGAAAACGCCATGACGCCCTGCTACCCGGGCGCGGTCACAGTGCGATTTCGCACGAGCGAATCCGGAACGGTAGTCGGCCCAAGGGTCGTTCAATCGACCTGCTCGGCTTTCGAACCGGATGCGGTCGCCGCGCTGCTCGGATGGCACTTCCCCATCGACCCGCAGCGGAATGAGCCCACGAGCGAACCGCGCGAGGAAACGCTTCGCTTTGACGCACCAAACCGGCGCCCGCCCCAGTTCATCCACAAACACGGCGACACCCGCTGGGACGTTCCACCGGGTCTTCGCCACCTCGCGTTGCCGGTGTATCCGGATACCGCAGCGAACGTGCGCACGGAAGGAACCGCGCGGGTGGTCGTGCATCTCTCGAGCACAGGGCGTGTCACCGCGATCGATACGCTTGACTCGAAGGTCCCCGAGTTCGCCGCGGCACTTCGCGCCGCAGTCCAAGCCAGCGTCTTTTCACCCGCCCGGTTCCGGGGCAAAGATGTCGATGCCGAGTTCGAACTAACCGCCCGTTTCGCTCTGGCGCCAAACGAGGCCTCCCCGGACTACGATGAGTTGCCCACTCTGGCACTCCCGTCGACCACCCAGGCAGCACCGCTCGGGCCCAAGGATCTCGACCATCCGCTCCGGAGAATTTGGGGACGGAGCCCGTTGTTCTGGCCTGATGATATTTCCGGGTTGGACAAGGCAGAGGTGAACATCGAAGTCACGGTCGACGCCGACGGCCGCGTGCGGGAACCCAGGATCATCACGTCGCCTCAGCCGGCCCTGGGCTTCTCTGCAGTTCAAGCGGTTTCGACCTGGCTCTTCGAGCCGCCGCGGGCGCAAGGGAAGCCGGTGCCTGTGCGCATCCGGATCCCATTCGTGATGTCCGCGTCGGCCACAGGGAGATAGGTCCGAGGTCGCCCGCGCCGCGATCGTGACAAAGCCGGTCCAGGCATCGCGTCGCGAGCCGGCGCCGTAAACTGGCTGTGAGGATCCCTGTCGCTGAATTTCGTCTACGGCCAGCACAGCACCCGGTCCGCCGTATCCAGATACGCCGACCAATCGTAGGCCGTCATGTCGTGCGGGCCCGAGCGGATGTGGTAGCGCAGCGTCTCACCCGCAGGTGAATGCACAGGCGGCACGTCTGCGAGCCCGGGTCCCTTCTGGCCGAAGAGCGCGAAGACGGGCTCCGCGCCGCGAACGGACAGGAATTCGCCGTGCGGGTCGGCCCAGTCGTCGTCCTCCGCGCTCGCGACGTGCAGCGCGCGCGGCGCGATGAGGGCGAGGAGTTGGTGCTGGTCGACCGGCAGCTCCGCCTCGGCGTCGTTGTAGCGGCGGAAGTTCTTCGCGAACCAATGCGGGAACGAGGTGTTGATGCGCGCCACGGTCTCGCCGTGAATGCGCTTGCTCAGCGCGGCGCCGCCACAGCCCGACTCGTTGGAGATCACGAGCGCGAAGCGCGTGTCCTGCGCGCCGGCCCACAGCGCGGCCTTGCCCATGCGCGAGTGTCCGTGCACGGCCACGCGCGCGGCATCGATGTCGGGATCGGCCGCGAGCACGTCGAGCGCGCGACTCAGGCCCCAGGCCCACACGCCGATCGCCCCCCAGGCATCGTCGGCGCGCGACTCGGTCGCGGTGCGCGCGAACCAGCCGTTGACTCCCTCGGCCAATCCGTCGGAGCGGTCCGGGCAGAGATCGCCGCTGTAGACGGTCGCCGTCGCATACCCGCGCGCGAGCACGGCCTCGATCTGCCAACGCGACGCCGCCGTACCGCGAGCCGCCTCGGTCGCGCGGTTTTCCACCACGCCCGGGCTCTTCGGGATCCAGCCGCCGGCGAGCGTGATGCCGGGATCCGCGGACACGGTATGGTTGCCGTAGAAGTTGAGGCCGAGAAACAGCGGGCGCGGTTTCCTCGGCTGCGAGTTCGGGACGTAGAGCAACACACGCATCACCGGACCGCTCCGGTCGCGCGCGAACCAGATGGTTATTTCCTTGCGCGTGGCCAGTCCACCAAGCGCAGCTGGATCGATCGACGTCGTCTCGGCGTGTTGGCCTTCCGGACGTCCCAGCGGGGTGCGCCCGTAGACTTCGCGGGCAAAGAGCTCGAGCAACTCCGAGCGGCGTTTCGACTCCCAGGCGGCAGCGGTCGTCACGAGCGTGCCGTCATCGCAGCGCAGCGGATCCGGCAGCGTGTATTCGGGAACAGGCGCGTCACTGAGGCGCGCCGGGCGCACATCTTCGGCACACATGGAAAAGGAGGCTCCCAGGCCACCAGCGAGTATCAGGCCCGTGAGGAGCTTCCGAGGCAGGACTCGGGTCATGGGTCGGGGCAATGACAGGCACGCTATCTTTCAGTCGGGGCGTCGCGAGCGGAAAGGCCATCGCCGCACCAATCCCCGAAGAGCAAACAGCACGAAGCGCGAGGCCAGAAAACTCTTGCTCGGGAAATAGCCGCGCACCGAGAGATAGTCGGCGACGTCCTGGCTGGAGGCATCGTGCAGGCGCGCGAGAGTCACATGTGGCGTGAACTTGCGCCCCTCGGGATCGAGCCCGAGGCGCTGCATCAGCCGCTCGTGCTCGGCCTGCAGCTCG
>JACSRI010000273.1 GCA_014879845.1 Opitutaceae bacterium | reverse complement strand
GAAAAATGCCAGCGCCCGAACCATCCAGCCTCAAGCAGAAGGTCCGCGAGCTGCCGCACACCCCGGGGGTTTACCTCATGAAGGACCGCCTCGGGGCCATCATCTACGTCGGCAAGGCCAAGGACCTGAAGCGGCGCGTCTCGAGCTACTTCCAGCCGTCGCGCTCCATGGTGCAGCACCCGAAGATCCGCGCGCTGGTGGAGATGATCCGCGATTTCGAGATCATCGAGGTGAAGTCCGAGCCCGAGGCGCTGCTGCTCGAGGGCCGCCTGATCAAGCAATACCGGCCCAAGTACAACACCGACTTCACCGACGACAAACGCTTCCTCCTCGTGCGCCTGGACGAGTCGGCCGAGCTGCCGCGCTTCGGGCTCGTGCGTTTCCGCAAGGACGACAGCGCGCGCTACTTCGGGCCCTTCGCGCACTCCGGGCACCTGCGGAAAACGCTCGCCGAGATGCGACGCAAGTTCGGCGTGCTCCTCGGCGACGCGACCCCGCAGCGGCTCGAGGACGGCCGCTGGCGCCTCTACGACGACGTGCGCCAGGAGATCTACGGCCACGCCAACGACGTGACGGCCGAGGAGTATCGCGCGCGCCTGCCCGAGGCCTGCGAGTTCCTCGAGGGCCGCAGCCGAGAGTGGCTCGCCCAGTTGACCGAGGAGATGAAGCGCGCCGCGCTCGCGCACGACTTCGAGAAGGCCGCGGAGCTGCGCGACATCGTCTTCGCGCTGGAGAAGACGCTCGAGCGCACCCGCAAGTTTGTGCGCACCCCGCACACGCTCGCCGGCGACGAGGCCGCGGTCCAGGCGCTGCAGGAGGCGCTCGCGCTGCCCGCGCCGCCGCGCCACCTCGAGTGCTTCGACATCTCGCACATCTCCGGCACGTTTGTCGTCGCCTCGATGGTACACTTCACCGACGGACGGCCCGACAAGGACAACTACCGGCGCTTCCGAATCAAGAGCTTCATCGGCAACGACGACTTCCGCGCCATGGAGGAGGTGGTGGGCCGCCGCTACCGGCGCCTCGCACAGGAAGGGAAGGTCTTTCCCGACCTCGTCGTGATCGACGGTGGCGAGGGCCAGGTCGGCGCGGCGCTCAAGGCCTTCGTCGCGCTCGACCTCACGCCGCCCACGCTCATCGGCCTGGCGAAGAAACGCGAGACGATCATCTTCAGCGACGGCCGTCCGCCGCTCAACCTGCCGCTGACGCATGCGGGCCTGCAGCTGCTCCAGCGCCTGCGCGACGAGGCGCATCGTTTCGCCAACACCTTCAACGCCGACCTGCGCTCCGCCCGTATCCGCGAGTCCGTGCTCGACGCCTTCGAGGGCCTCGGTGCCGTGCGCCGGCGCGCGCTGCTCAAGCACTTCGGCTCGATCGACCGCCTGCGCGCCGCGAGCGTCGACGATCTCCAGGCCGTCGACGGCATCGGCCCCAAGCTCGCGGCCGAGTTGCGCGCCTTCCTCGACGCGCATCCGACCGGGGGCGCGTCCGGGCCGACGCTGTGAGCACGATCGTGCGGCGCTCTTTCCCCTCGACGGGGGCGGGTGGGGCCGCAGCCTCGCGCCTCGTGGTCCACGAGCTGACTGCCACGCTCCGCCTCCTTTCCGCGCTCCTCGTCGTCGCCTTGCTCGGCGGTTGCGCCGCCACGCCGGCCAAGATCAAGCGCCCGACCGACTCCGCCGCCGCGGCTGCCCCGGCGCCGGCCGAGGTGAAGCCGCCGCCCGAGCCGTTTCCCGTCATGACCGGCCTCGACGTGCTCGAGGCGCAGGGCTTTCGCGCCATCGCGGGCAAGCGCGTCGGCCTGCTCACGCACGCTGCCGCCTGCAGCCGCTCGGGCGAGCCCTCCTGGACGGTCATCGCCCGCGCGCCCGGCGCGACGCTCGTGATGCTCTTCGCCGCCGAGCATGGTCTCGACGGCACTCGGCCCGCCTCCGCCATCATTCCCGACCAGGCGCGCGGTCCCGGCGGCGTGCCGGTCTACTCGCTCTATGGCAAGAGTCGCCGGCCCACCAGCCAGCTGCTCAAGCAGATCGACGTGCTCGTGATCGACCTGCAGGACATCGGCAGCCGCAGCTACACGTTCATCTCGGCCATGCGCGAGGCGCTCGAGGCGTGCTTCAACACCGGCATCGACGTGGTCGTGCTCGACCGCCCGAACCCGCTCGGCGGCGTGAAGGTCGACGGACCCAACGTGGATCCCGAGTGGCGCAGCTATGTCGGAGCTTTTCCGATACCGTATGTGCATGGCATGACCATGGGCGAGCTCGCGCGCTTCGCCCTCGGCACGCCGGGCGTGCTCAAGATCGACGACAAGGTCCGCGCCGGCGCCCACCTCACCGTGGTGCCGATGCGCGGGTGGCGGCGCGCGATGCGCTGGCCCGACACGGGGCTCACCTGGCGGCCGACCTCGCCCTACATCCGCGACTTCGCCTCGGTCGAGGGATACGCCATCACCGGCTTGGGCTGCCTCGTCGGCGACTGGGAGCACGGCGTGGGTAAGGACGACCCGTTCCGCGGGCTTTATTTTCCCGGGCGCGGCGCCGACGCGCTCGTGAAGGAACTCTCCGCCCTCGGCGTGCCCGGGCTCGCCTTCCGCAAGGTCGAGCGGCTCAACGCCGCGGGCAAGAAGACCCAGGGTGTGCTCGTCGACATCTCCGACTGGGAGGCGCTGCGGCCGACCGAGCTGAGCTTCCACCTCATGCGGCTCGCCTGCGCCTGGGGGAAGAAGAACCCGTTTGCCGACGCCACGCCCCAGCAGAAGCAGGTGTTCTGCCGTCATGTCGGCTCGAACGAGTGGTGGCACGCGCTTGTGCGCGACGGCGCCCGCGCCGACGTGGCCGGGCAGGTCGCGCGCTGGGAGGCGGCGGCCCGGGAGTTTCGCAGGACGTCGAGCGCCTACTGGCTGTATCCGGATGCCGGAGGCACCGGGGTGGCCGTGCCGGCGCCGTGACACGGACCGCGGCGCGTCGGCCGGGCGGACCTATTGCGCCAGCCGGCCGGGCAGCGAATCGGCCCTGAGGGCGCGCAGGCGGATGAGCTGGGCCACGGCGATGCGGTATTCCGGGAGCATCGTGTAGCCCGTGCGGATACAAGCGAGCAGGTCGAGCGTGGCGCGTTCCCGCTCGTGGCGCGCAAGACTGCGCTGCCCGAGGTAGAACCACGTCGTGCACGCCGCCTCGTCCGGCGCGACGCCGCGCGGATCGTGGGCGCGCGCGAGAAGGGTCTCGCGGTCGATCCGGCCCGCCAGAAAGGCGGTGAGCTGGCTGGTCCACGGCGCCTCCGGGTCGGTCCTGCCGTCGAGGGCGCTGAAGTCGCCCGCTGCCACCGCGCGCAGCAAGGGCAGCGTGGCATCGCCGGCCGCCGTGCCGAGGTCGGCCGTGTGCGCGAGATGCAGGGTCAGCGCGTCTGCCGAGCTCTGCATGTCACCCTGCTGGAAGCGCAGGAGCCCGAGCGCGCGGGCGATCAGGGAGGATTCGGGGTCGAGCTGCAACGCGGCCTGGAGCGCGAGGTCGGCGTCGTCGGTGCTGTTGAAGCAGGCGAGCAGCTCGGCGTGCACGAGATGGAGGGGCGCGGAGCGCGGGTCCAGGGCGAGGGCCTCCTCGATGTCGGCCCGGGCGGCGTCGAGGCGCCACATGCGCATGCGCGCACGGGCGCGTCCGCCGAGGACCGCCGCGCGGGCCGTCGCCGGCAGCGTGGCGTCGGCGAGCAGGCGCGTGCAGGCCTCCTCGGTGTAGCTCTCGTTCGAGACAACGACCCCGGAGGGCGCGTGCCGCCAGCTCACGGGCTCGAAACTCTCGGTCGGGCTGTCGTTGAAGAGCGGATCGAGGTCGGGCGGTGGCGGGGTGACGTCGATCAGGCCGGCCGGCTCCTCGGCGGGCGGAGCCGCCGGTGCGGCCGGTGCGCCGTCGCCGGTCGGCGAAGGCATCGTGCCGGCGCCGGACTGCGTCGTCCACTCACCGGCGGGTGGTGGTGGAGGCACGGGAACCGTCGGGCCCGACTTGCGCGAGCGTGAACCGGAGCCCGGGCGCCGGGGCCCGTCGGGCGCGGCCAGGACCGTGCCGCCGAGCAGGACGGCAAGCACGAGGGTCGCGGCGATTGTGCGCGCGCAGGGAGGCGTGGACCGGAGTTTCAAAGCACGGAGGCGGAGGGCCCGAGTGCCTCGCGCACGGCGCGCAGGAGCGACTCGAGGTTGAAGGGTTTGAGCAGGAATCCGATCGCCGGCGAGGGCGAAAAACTCTGGGCCACGTGCGTGGCGTCGGCCGCGCCGCTCACCGCGATGATCCGCGCGGCGGGCGCGATGCGGCGCAGCGCCTTGATCACGCCCACGCCGTCCATCACCGGCATCATGATGTCCGTGAGCACGAGCGCGATCTGCTCGCGATGCTGGACGAACAGCGAGATGCCGCGGGCGCCGTCCTCGGCCGTGAGCACGCGGTAGCCGGCGGACTCGAGGCTCTGCTTCGTGATGGAGCGCACGCTCGCCTCATCGTCGATCACGAGGATGACCTCGCCCCGGCCCGCCGACTCGGCGGGTGCGGCCGGCGGCGCGACCGCCGTCGCGGCACCGGCCGGAAGTTCGGCGGGAAAATGCGCGGAGACCGTCGTGCCCCGGCCCGGCTCGGAGTCGAGCGTGATGAAGCCGCGGTGGCTGCGCACGATCGCCATCGCCGTGGAGAGCCCGAGGCCGGAGCCGCGGCCCGGGCCCTTGGTCGAGAAGAAGGGCTCGAAGATGCGCTCGCGCAGCTCGGGTGCGATGCCCGCCCCTGTATCGACGACCTGGAGTCGCACGTGCGGCCCGGGGTGCGCCCCGGGCACCATGGAGGCGAGCGTCGCGTCCACCGCGACATTGGCCGCGCGCAGCGTGATCGAGCCCCCCTCGGGCATGGCGTCGCGTGAATTGAGGCAGAGATTGAGCAGCACCTGGTGCAGTTGCGTGGGCTCGCCCATGACCGTCCACAGGTCGTGGGGCGCCTCGACGCGGCAGGAGATCGTCTTGGGGAAGGTCTCCGCGACGATGTGCCGGATCTCGGGGAGCAGGTGCCGGATGTTGATCGGGATGTGCGTGCCCTCGACGCCGCGCGCGAAGGAGAGCACCTGGCGCACGATCTCGGCGCCGCGTCGCGCGCTCGCCCCGATGGCGTCGATCAGTTCGAGGTCGCCGGGATCCTGTGCGCGCAGGCGCAGGATGTCGGAGGAGAGCACGACGGGCGCGAGGATGTTGTTGAGGTCGTGCGCGATGCCGCCGGCGAGCGTGCCGATGCTCTCGAGGCGCTGGGCGCGCAGTCGCGAGGCCTCGCGGCGTTTGCGCTCGGTGATGTCGGTGTTGATCGTGAGCACGGTGCGGGGCCGGCCGGCCTCGTCGTTGGTGAGGGTCCAGCGGGACTCGACGAGCACGCGCGTGCCGTCGCGGGTGCGATGCTCGAGTTCGCCGCTCCACTGGCCGTGCTCGCGCGCGGCCGCGAGGGTGGTGACAAACAGGCCGTGCTCGGGGAAATGCAGGGTGCCGGCGTGCCGGCCGATCGCCTCCTCGTGCGTCCAGCCGAGCAGGCGCTCGGCGCCATGGTTCCAGACCTGGATGAGCCCGGCGGCGTCGAACACGATGATCGCGTCGCTCGCCTCGTCGAGGAGCAGCGCCTGTTCCTGCAGGCGCTCGTCGCGGTCGCGCAGGGTCGCCGCCGCCTGATGGTGCTCGGAGATGTCCTCGATCGTGCCGTGGAGCCGGTGGGGCCGGCCGTCGAGCAGCTCGGTGTTGCCGAGGATGCGTATCCAGATGTCGCGGCCATGTGGCGTGATCTTCGCCTCGACCGTCCAGGGTTGGCCGGTGCGTGCGCCCTCGCGCGCCGCCGCCTCGAACTGCTCGCGGAATCCCGGCTCGAAGAGCGCCAGCACGGAGTCGGGAGTGATCGGCGTGCCCGGCTCCACGCCATGGATGAGGTAGGCACCGTCGGTCCAGATGATGCGCTGCGAGTCGAGATGGTACTCCCAGCCGCCGATCCGGGCGAGGCGCTCGGTGTCGGCGACGAGCTCGAGCAGGCGGCGGGCATCGGTCGTGTCGGTGATGCGCAGGATGTGCAGCGGCCGGCCGCCCACGGTGATGCGGCGGGCCACGGCTGCGCCCCAAAAACGACGCCCGTGAAGCGTGCGATACTCGAGCAGTCCGCTCCAGGCTCCCTCGCGGGCGAGCTCGGCGCGGTTGGCTTCAATCTGCCCTGCGGAGAGACCCCCGGCGACGAGTTCGGGCCCGCGGATGGCGAGGAGCCGGGCCTTCGACTCGGCCTCGAAGAGCGTCACCGCCTTGGTGTTGCAGTCGACGAAGTGATGGTCGGCCGGGTCGACGAGGATGAGCGCGTCGGAGGCCTCCTCGAAGACGGCGCGGAAGCGTTCCTCGCTCTCGCGCAGCTCGGCCTCCGCCCGCGCGCGCACCGAGATGTCGCGGAAATACCCGGCGAGGAACTCGCCGTCGTCGGTCCGCAGATGATGCGCGGCGACCTCCAGGCGAATCCGGCTCCCGTCGGGTCGATGCGCGCTGGTCTCGAAGATGGTGGACCCGCGGTCCCGCAACATGGTCCAGAACGCACGCGTGGTCTCGGGCGTGAAGTTCGCATCCCAGTCCCAGATGCGCAGGGTGAGCATCTCCTCGCGCGGCCGGCCGATGTGGCGCACGCCCGCGTCGTTGATGTAGGTGCAGCGAAAGTCCGCCGCAGGATCGATGATGAAAAACCCGTCGTCGGCCGACTCCACGAGGCTGCGAAACCGGTTGAGCTGCTGCTCGGCCTCGCGGCGCAGCGTATCGAGCCGCTGGCGCTGCTCGCGCACGGCAAAACGCTCGAGCGCGCCGGCGACCTCCGTGGTCAGCTGGGAGATCGCCGCGACAAGCTCGCGGTCGAAAAATCCCGGCTCGCGCGCGCAGAAGACCATCACGGCCGATACGGCGCCACCGACGAGCACCGGGCAGGCGGCCAGGCTGGCGATATCGAGACGCCGGGCCTCGGCCTCGCCGGCCGCGAGATGCCGGTCGGCGGAGATGAGGTTGCAGATGCACGGGGCGCCGAGACGGGCGGCCTGCGCGACCGGACCGGTGTCGACCCCGCCCGGCGGCATGGGCGCATGCAGGAGCCCGTCCGGCACCGCCGCGCCCGCGGCGGCGAGGACCGGGGCGGGACCACCGGCCGGGTTGACGCGGACGATGGATACAGCACGAAAGCCCGCCCGGGCGACGGCGATCCGGCAGGTGTCCTCGAGCGCCGCGGGCTCGTCGGTCGAGCGCGCCAGGGTCGCGGTGATCTGGCCGAGCGCGGCGTGCAGGCGGTTGCTGCGCCGCAGGTGTTGCTCGGCTTGGTGGAGGGAGGTGGTGTCCTGGAACGCGACGATGGACGCCGGCACGTCGCCCCAGGTCGCGGGGGTGATGGTGCGCTGCAGGTGCCGCGGTGTGCCGTCGGGTTGATCGATGTCTGCGCTCGCCGGCAGTTCCCGCGACCAGGGGAACGGCGCGGGTCGGCCGACCAGGGTGTCGCCGCCGCCGAACCACGAGAGAGCGCGCGCGTTGGCGAAGAGCACCATGCCCGTCTCGCCGAGCACGAAGACGGCGCGGTCCGAGGCGTCGAGCACACGCACGAGGTCGTCCGCGGCCG
>JACSRI010000083.1 GCA_014879845.1 Opitutaceae bacterium | reverse complement strand
AGATGTGTATAAGAGACAGGCGTAACACTGGGACTTTTCTCGGCCCGAGACTCCATCACATGTTGTCCGAATCCCCCGACCCGTTGTCGCGGCGGCTGCAGCGCGTTGTCGCGATCGCAGCCGGCGTCGTGACGTTCGTGGGGGCGGCCGTCGTCGTCGGTTGGCATCTGCACTGGACGCGCGTGGTGCAGGTCATCCCGGGGCAGGTGGCCGTGCAGTACAACACGGGCCTGGGATTTTTCGTGCTCGGCCTCGCGATGGCGGCGGCGAGTGCGCGCGCGGTGGTAGTCGCCCGGCTTCTCGCAGGCGTGCTGGCGCTGGCGGCCGGTGTGACATTGTCGCAGGACCTCTTCGGCTGGGACGCCGGCATCGACCAGATCCTTTTCGTGCACGACTTGCGCGTGCCGACCTCGGCCCCGGGCCGGATGGCGCCGGCCACGGCGAGTTCGTTTCTCCTCCTGGCCTACGCGTTGGTCGCATGGACGGTTTCGCGCACACGCAACCATGGCGCCCATCTCGCGCTGCCCGCGGCGCTGGTGATCGCCCTGGCCGGGACGGCGCTCTTTGGCTACGTGACGGGGCTGTCGGGTGCGTATGGATGGAGTGTCTACACGCGCATGTCCATGTTGACGGCGTCGGGCATGCTGGGCGTGGGCGCCTTGTTTGTCGCGGTCGCATGGCTGCAGGGGACCTCCGGCCGGCCTGCGCTTCCATCCTGGGCGCCCTGGGGCGCCGTGATCGCGGGAAGTGTCGCCTCGATCGTGTTGGGATACGGCCTCCTCACGCGTCAGAACCAGGAGGTCGAGCGTGCGATGGCCGCGACGGGTGATGCCGTGCAGCGGGAGCTCGCCGGCGCGCTGCGCGACCGCGTGCTCGCGCTCGAGCGTATGGCCGGGCGCTGGGCGTTTTCCGGCGGCACCGAGCGAGGTGCATGGACCAACGACGGGGAAACGTACCTGCGCGACCTGCGCGGGTTCTCGGCGGTGGAGTGGGTCGATGCCGAGACGGTGATCCGCTGGATCGTGCCTTTGGCTGGCAACGAACGACTCGTCGATTCCAGCCCGAATCAGGAGCCGCGGCGCAACGCCACCTTCGCCCGGGCTCGCGAGCGCGGACAACCGGCGATCAGCGCGCCGCTCGACCTCGCCCAGGGCGGCCGGGGTTTCATCGTGGTCGTGCCAATCGTCGACGTGGGTCAGCGGTTTTATGGATACATCGTCGGCGTGTTCCGCGCCGACGGGCTCTTTGACGTCATCCTGCCGGCCAACGTGGCCGCCGGCTGCCGCGTGGAGATCTCGGCCGAGAGCCTGCCGCTCCACGAGCGTGTCCCCGAGGCGGGGGTACTGCCGCGTGCACCCTCGGCCGAGCGTCGTTTCGGCGTTTCCGGGGCGGACTGGACGGTGCGTGTGACCGCCGGCCGCGAACTGGCGAACTCGCTGCGCTCGTCCATGCCGCTCGTCACCTTGCTGGCGGGATTCGCGGCCTCGGGCCTGATCGGCTTCGCCCTGCGCGAGGCCCAGCGAACCCAACGGGCCGCCACGGAACTGGGCCTGGTCAACCTCCAGCTCGGGCGCGAGATCGACGAGCGCATGCGCATCGAGGCAAGGGTCCAGGCCGCGCTGGCCGAGGTCGAGCGGCAGAAGTTTGCCCTCGACGAACACGCCATCGTCTCGGTTACGGACACGCGCGGCACGATCCTTTACGCCAACGACCGCTTTTGCCGCATCAGCGGACACACGCGCGAGGAGCTGGTCGGGGCCAATCACCGCATCGTCAACTCCGGCACACATCCGCCGGAGCATTTCTCCGAGATGTATCGGACGATTGCCAAGGGTCGGGTCTGGCGCGGCGAGTTCTGCAACCGCGCCAAGGACGGCCGCCTCTACTGGGTCGACGCGACCGTCGTCCCGTCGTTGGGACCGAATGGAAAGCCCGAGCAGTACATCGGTATCCGCACGGACATCACGGCACGCAAGCTGGCCGAGGCCCGCCTGAAGGACGCCCTGCGCCTGACCGAGGCGTCGCTCAGCGTGATCTCGCGCGTGGCGGGCAGCCCGGCGATGTCGGCCGGTGATGTGCACGCCCTCGCGGGGCTCGTGACCGAACTCGCCGCGGCCGTGGTCGACGTGGAGCGCGTCAGCGTCTGGCTGCTCGACTCCGAGGGCGAGACTGCGACCTGCATCGATCTCTTCGAGCTCACGCCGCGCCGGCACTCCGTGGGGCAGCTGTTGCGGCGCCGTGATTTCGAGGCCGAGTTCGCCGCGCTCACGGGGGCGTCCTACGTCGACGCGCACGATGCCCAGAACGATCTGCGCACCGCCGGGTATGTCGAGGGCTACCTCCGGCCCCATGGCATCACCTCCATGCTCGACGTCGTGATCCGCACCGGCGGGCGTAACCTCGGCCTGCTCTGCTTCGAGCACGTGAATCGTCCTCACCACTGGGAGCCGCGCGAGATCTCCTTCGGCTGCCAGCTCGCCGACCAGATCGCGCTGGCCGTGCTCACGCGCGAGCGTGCGCTCGCGGCCGACGAACTCGTCCGCGCGCGCGATGTCGCCGAGGCCGCGACCCGCGCCAAGAGCGATTTTCTCGCGATGATGAGTCACGAGATCCGCACGCCCATCAACGGCGTGCTCGGCATGAACAATCTCCTGCTCGAGACCGACCTCGACCCGCGCCAGCGCCAGCTCGCCAGCTCGGTCAACGTCAGTGCCGAGTCGCTGCTCACCATCATCAACGACATCCTGGACTTCTCGAAGATCGAGGCGCGCCGCCTCGAGCTCGACCATGTCGATTTCGACCTGCGCCATGTGCTCGAGGAGGCGCTCGAGATCCAGGCCACGCGCGCCCATGCCAAGGGCCTTGAGCTCGGCGGCATTCTCGAGCCGGGGCTGGAGCCGCTCGTGCGCGGCGACCCGGGTCGCGTGCGTCAGGTGCTGTGCAACCTCATCGGCAACGCCGTGAAGTTCACCGAGCGTGGCGAGGTCATGGTGCGCGGGTCGCTCGTGGAGGAGTCGCGCCACGAGATCTGCGTGCGCTTCGAGGTGCGCGATACAGGCATCGGGATCTCGGAAGAGAGCCAGAAGCGGCTCTTCCAGGCCTTCACCCAAGCCGACCGGGCGACCACACGGCGGTTCGGGGGCACCGGACTGGGATTGGTGATCTCGCGCCAGCTCGTCGAGATGATGGGCGGCGAGATCGGCATCAGCAGCGAGCCGGGCGTCGGCTCCACCTTCCACTTCACCATCCACCTGGAAAAGCAGCCGGCCATGGCCGACCCCGCGGCCCGGGAGGCCCGTCGCCTCGCCGGCCCCGTGCGACGTGTGCTGGTCGTCGACGACAACCCCTCGAGCCGGGCCGTGCTGTGCGAGCAGGTGGAAGCCTGGCGGCTCACGGCCGACCGGGCCTCGTCGGCCCGCGAGGCGCTCGAGCGCCTGCGGCAGGGGGCGATGGTCAGCCTCCGGCATGACGCGGTTGTCGTCGACCTCGGGCTGCCTGGCATCGACGGGCTCGCCTTGGCCGCGGAGATCGGACGCGACCCGCTCCTGCTCGGCTTGCGCGTGATCCTGCTCGTGCCTCTGGGAAGCCATCGCGAGATCGCCGCGGTTGATGGCGTGCATCTTTCGGTCGTGACCAAGCCGGTGAAGGCCGCCGGCCTCCGGCACGCCCTCGAGAACCAAGCGAACACCGCGGCACCCGCGAGCCGCCCGGTCGAGGCGATCGAGGAGCCCGGTCGCGGTGTGCGTGTCCTCCTCGCCGAGGACAACGCCATCAACCAGATGGTCGCAACCGCGAGCCTCGCGAAATTTGGCTGCACGACCGACGTGGCGGCCAACGGGCTCGAGGTGCTCGAGGCCGTGCGCCGCGCGCCCTACGATGTCATCTTCATGGATTGCATGATGCCGGAGATGGACGGCTTCGAGGCGACCGCGCGCGTGCGTGAACTCGAGGCCGTCGAGCGCCGGCCGCCCGTCTACATCGTCGCCCTCACGGCCAACGCCATGGTCGGCGACCGCGAGCGCTGCCTTGCGGCAGGAATGAACGACTACGTCGCCAAGCCCATGCGCGCGGCCGATGTGCGGAGCGCGCTCGAGCGTTGGCGCGAGTACGCCCGCGCAGGCCAGTTGGTCGCCGACGACTGAGCGGTCCGACGTTTTCTGTCCCGGGCTCGGCCAATCCTGCCCGGTGAGCACGATGAGTGAGTAGCGCCGTCTGCGCCAACGCGCTGACCGCCAGCGACCTCGGTGGACCCACGACGACCCGGCACGGCGCATGTATGGGGAGGAGGAGCGGATGAATGCTTCCTTCAATCTCCTCGCCGGCTGGTGCGGTTTCGTGGCGGGCGCTGCAAGTGGCGCTGCGTTGGGCCTGTTCTTCTGCCGTGCGGACTTCCTCGGCGGCTACGACTCGTGGCGCCGCCGCCTGTTGCGCCTCGGGCACATCGCCTGTTTCGGCATGGGCATCCTCAACATCCTCTTCGCGTTGAGCGTGCGTGCGTGCCCGATCGAGCCGCGCCTCGAGGCCTGGGCCTCGGTGGCCTGGCTGGCCGCACTCGTAGCCATGCCCGTCTGCTGCGCCCTCGCCGCGTGGCGCCAGCCGCTGCGCCATCTCTTTCCGATCCCGGTCATCGCCACCTTCGTCGGGATCGGGGCACTTCTCCTCGGCTGGTGGAACAACCTTGTCGCGTCCCTATGAAAATCGGATTTCTCGCCGTCAGTGGTATCCGCGTCGTCGATGCCGAGCTCATGGCCCTCGGGCTGAATCTGCCCGGTTTCGTCGAACGCAGCAAAGTCATCGCCTCGCTCCCCAGCCTCGGCCTGCTCACGCTCGCCGGGCTGACGCCGCCGCATGTCGACGTGCGCTACGTCGAGATGCCGGATGTCGAGCCGGCGCAGCCGTTGCCCGGGCCGTTTGACGCGGTCGCCATATCCAGCCTCTCCGCCACGATCCGCGACGCCTACGCCCTCGCCGCGCGCTACCGCGCCGCCGGTGTGAAGGTCATCCTCGGCGGCTTGCACGTCAGCGCATGCCCCGACGAGGCGGCGCTCCATGCCGACGCGATCGTCATCGGCGAGGGCGAGCCGCTCTGGCCCGAACTCGTGCGCGATCTCGAGCGGGGGGAGTTGAAACCCCGCTACGACGCGCGGACGCGGCCGTACGATCTCGCGCAGGCGCCGATGCCGCGCTTCGACCTGCTCGACACCACGCGCTACAACCGCCTCACCGTGCAGACGCAGCGCGGTTGCCCGTGGAACTGCGAGTTCTGCGGCGCGAGCGTGCGCCTCTCGCCGAAGTTCAAGGTCAAGCCGGTGCACAAGGTCATCGCCGAGCTCCACCGCATCAAGGAGCTCTGGCCGCACCCGTTCATCGAGTTCGCCGACGACAACACGTTCGTCGACAAACGCCGCGGCCGCGAGCTCGCGCGCGCCCTCGCCCCGCTGGGCATCCGCTGGTTCACCGAGAGCGACATCTCCGTGGCCGACGATCCCGAGCTGCTCCGCCTGCTCAAGGACTCCGGTTGCGCGCAGATCCTCGTCGGCCTCGAGGCGCCCGACGCCGCCGGGCTCGACGGGCTCGAGCTCGGGCACAACTGGAAGCTGCGCCGGCGCGACGGTTACCTCCGCGCGATCGAGCGTATCCAGGATGCGGGCATCACGGTCAACGGATGCCTCGTGCTCGGCCTCGATCCGCACGGCACGGACTCGTTCGACCACGTGTGGGACTTTGTGCGCGAGAGCGGCCTCTTCGAGGTGCAGATCACCGTCATGACGGCGTTTCCCGGCACGCCGTTCTATGCGCGTCTGCGGCGCGAGGGCCGGCTGCTCGCACCCGAGGCGTGGGAGATGTGCACGCTCTTCGACATCAACTACCAGCCCGCGAAGATGAGTGTGGCCGAGCTGCGCGCCGGCCTCGTCGACCTGAGCCACAAGATCTACAGCGCCGAGTTCACCGAGCAGCGCCGCCGCCGCTTCTTCAAGCGCCAGCTCGAACTGCGCGAGCAGCGAGCCTGTGCCCGGGCCGGATGATCCGGCCCGGTGACGATCAGGGCACGACGTAGATTTCGACCAACGCGACACCCGTCGCACCGTCCACGCCGGACGCCTGGATCGTGTAGGATCCCGGCGTCAGCGTGGCCACCAGAGCGGCATCCAGGCTGCCCGGCTGGAGAGAGAAAGCGCCGACCGCGGCGGCCGTGGCCGCCGTGGTGGAGTCGGGCCGGCTGTCCCAGTCGCCGTTGCTGAGGATCAACTCGCTGTCCGATGTGCCTGGGATGGTCCGGTAGACTTTGAGTTGCGGATTCGGCAAGACGTCTCCCACGCCGAAGCGCGTGAGTCCCGGACCGACCGCGCGGATCAGCAGCGTTTTCGGGCCCTCGTGCGAGACGGAGAATCCCGGGATCATGATATGCCCGCCCGTGCCGACGTAGCCGCGGTTGGAGATGTTGGACAGCCGGGCCGAGGTGCTGGACGGGTCGGCGTCGTAGAGCTCGACCAGCGCGACGCCGTCGGGCGCCGCGCTGCTGCCGGTCGCTATCGCGGTGTAGTGGCCGGGTGCGAGATCAAGAAGGAGCGCGGCGTCGGCGCTGTCCTGCGGCAGGGCGAAAGCGCCCACTGCGGCGCTGGTCGTGATGATCGACGGGCTATCGGCGCTCGTGGACCAGGTGTCGTTGGCGGCGATCTCCTCGTACTGACCCGTGGTGGCATTGAGCCGTTTGACCGTGATGTTCGGATCCGCGAGTGCGTCGACCACGCCAAACCTCCCAAGGGTCGGGCCGATGGCCCGGATGAGCACGCGTTTGGTGCCCGTGCCCGAAACGACAAATCCCGGGATGAGCGCGTCTCCGCCCGAGCGCACGAGCGCGCGCGTCGAGAGGTTGAGCGGCCGCGAGGCCGCAGACGGCGCCGCGGTGACGGTGAGTGTCGCCGGTCCGCTCGTGATCGAGCCAGCGGAGTTGGAAACGACCACAGTGTAGCGCCCGGCGTCGCCCGCCTGCGCACTCGCGATCGTGAAGGTGCTGGAGGTCGCGCCCGCGATGTCCACGCCGTCCTTTTGCCATTGATACGTCGGATCCGGAAACCCGTCCGCCACGGCTGCGAAAGTCGCACGTGCCCCGGCGCCCGCGGACTGGCTGTCGATCTGCGCCGAGAACTCGGGCGCGATGTTGAGCAGATCCCACGCGCCCTTGGGCCACACGCCGCGCGCCCAGATGAGCAGGCGTCGCATCGTCGGTATGGTGAGCAGGCGGCGCTCCTTGAGCGTCTTGAGCCGCAGGTAGTAGGCGTCGGCCTGATAACCCCGCTCGGGAAGATCGTAGGCGTGGAGCGGATTGTAGCTCGGCGCATAGTCCATCGTCTCAAACGTCTCCGCGGAGCGATACTGGTCGGTGTCGGCCACGCGCCGGACCCAGTCCGTCGGGGCATAGCGTTCGGCGATCCCGAGGAACGCGAGGGCGAGCGCCTCCTGCAACTGCCTCTGCTCGGCGACGGTCATGCGGCCGGCCGCGACGAGTTCGTCCGTGCCGTAGGCCACCTCGAGCCCGAGACCGAACTGCCGCTGGGAAAAGCCAAAGCTCTTCGGCGTCCACGGCACGACGGGGTCCTTGCGCCAATCCAGCGTGGGGATCGTCTGGTACATCCAGATCAGCGACCAGGCCGCGCGATAGGCGTGGATCGGACCATCGGTGTAGTAGCCCGTCCCGCCGTGATGCATGCCCATGATGTGGAACGGATGGTAGTTCCAATCGATGCCGAATCCGCCGGCGCGATAGCCGCCGTTGAAGATCTGCTCGAGCGAGTACCAGGCGGTGGAGAGGTAGTTGCCCGGCTGCGTGAAGTTGAAGCTGAGGCCGGCGTGATCCGAGACGAAGTGCGGTGCGGTCTCGAACACCGTGCGTCCGGGCATGCTCCAGCTCCGGTAGCCGGCCGGCACCTCCGGGGTGCCCGCTGCGCCGCCGCGCTCGGTGACGTTGTCGAGCCGATACATCGTGATCAGCTCGAGGAGCCGCACGTTGAACCACGCGGAGCGGGCGAGGTTGTGCCGGGCCTGCGCCAGTTCCAGCGCGGGCGTGCGGTCAGGTCGGTCGCGGTTGGTGTACCAATGCTCTCCAGGAAATCCGTAGCGGGTGCGGCTCTGGTTGAAGATCTGCACGTAGAACAGGCCCACACCCATGAACCAATCGTCGCTCGGCATCTCCTTCCACCGATGGGCGATGAGCCAGTCTTCGGCTTGCTTGAAGGCCTTGATGATCTCGGAGTCTGCAAGTAGCGCGGGGTCGTCGACGAGGTCCTCCACGCCCGCGGTCGGCAGCCAGGCGTTCCAGTCCGGATACTGCAGGGCCTGCGGGGTCTCCCGCGGATTGAGGAAGCCGGATGCACCGAGGCTCGCCGGGTCGTAGCGACCTCCGGGAAACATGTGTTGCTTCATCTCCATGTCGTCCTCGAGCGCAGCATCGACACCGGCGCCGGCGGCCCAGAACTCCACCGGCTTGGCATCGAGGCCGGGACCAGGCTGGTAGGGCGGATTCCACGGACGCCCGGCATCGGCGAGCGTGGTGCCTTCCGGCAGCGGCACGCGGAGCGAACGGATGTAGGAGGCGACCTGCTCCGCCTCGGTCCGGTTCAGGCCGTGAAACATCGAGCGCGCGATGATCGACGTGTTGGAGTAGTTGAAGTAGGCGAGGTCGCTGCCGTCGCGGAAATGGCAGCTCGAGCACTTGGCGCGGATCGGGTGGCGGGTGTTCTCGAACCCGAGATCAGTCAGCGGGGCCGTGTGCCAGAGTCGGTCGCCGGCCGCGATGTCCTCGGGTGTGTTTCGCGGCGGCGTCCAGGTGTCCGGGTCGTCCCAGACAACTGGATTGGAGATGAGGCTGCGCCCGGTGGCGGTGCGCACATCGATCCCGAGCACGCGCCACCCGCTCGAGATGCCGTCGGTCGCGTCGAAGCGAAACTCGATGGTGTTGTCCCCGCTGTGCAGCGGCGCGGCGGCGAGGGCCGAGACGGGAAGGCGCACGGCGACCGTCATGTAGGCGCCATTGAGCCCGCCGAGCGCACCGGCCATGCCCTCGCTCGTCACGGTTGCGTTCGTGAGCGGGATCCACGGGCCGCTGTTGACCCGGATGCTGCCCTTGGATCCCGGCCGCACGGTGCCGCGCGGAAGGCTGGTGCGCGCGAACTCGCCGTCTTCGCGCCAGGCCAGGCGGTGGGTTTTGAGCCAGAGGTACGAGGCCTCATCCAGCTGGCCGGGCAGGGTGACGACCACAGAACCGGTCGCGCCCGCCTCGCCGAGGAGCTCGACGGGCAACTGGAGGGCGGGCGCGGCATCACCCACAACAGTCAGGATCTGTGCGACGAGGAACGTGACGAAAGCGCGCAGCGGGGGGGAGTCGGCTCGATTCACGTTGCCTAGAACGTCGATCCACCCGGGTCGATCAAGGATGCGCCGAAGTCGGTGCCGCCTTTACGAACAATTGAAGCGATGGCGCCGTCCAGGGAGGTACGCGGCCACCTCATGGATTCATCCGGCTCATGGATGCCGGGCCGATTCGGATCAAAGCTACCGGACGAGCGCGTAGATGCAGGTGCTGCGCAGCTCGCCGCCCGGTGCGGTGCGATCGTGGCGCTGGATGCCTTCCAAGGCGAATCCGAGGCTCTCGCTCAGCGCGCGCGTGGGCAGGTTCGCTTCGTCGGTGTGGATCGCGATGCGGCGGACGCCGTGATCGTCGAGCAGGGTCCGCACGATCGCGGCGACGGCCTCGCGCGTGTATCCACGCCGATGCATCGAGCTCCGGCACCAGAAGCCGATTTCGCACTTCGGCACGCTCCAGTCGATATGGTGCACGCCGAGCGAGGCCACGAAACGACCGCTCGTGCGCTCGAACGCGAGGTAGACGAAACCGGTGCGCCTGACGAAGTCCGCGATGCTCTCGCGACAGAATGTCTCCGATGCCTCGACCGAGGGCTCGGCCATCGCCCACGGCAGCGACGCCGGCCATGCGCGCAGGGCGGCGAGGCTCTCGACGACCGCCTCATGCGTCAGCACGCCATCGCCCGGCTGCGGACAGCGAAGGACGAGGCGCTCGGTCTCGAGCTGCGTGGCGACATCGCGGAGGATCGGAGGCGTGGGCATGGAGCGAAGGATCAGACGGGGCCTTGTCGGTTGCGTACGGCGGCGGCCTGCGCGGGATTGAGCATCGCGAGGTAGGCGAGCTGGCCGGCGAGCACACGCTCGGCGGCGGCATCGGGCGCGCCTTCGCGCCGCAGTGTCGTGAGGCGATGGGCCGTGGCGCGCAGGACGCGCCGCTCGGTACGCGAGAGGCCGGCGTCTTTATTGACCGTGACGCCTGTCACGCTCTGCCGGCGGCCGCGATGCAAAATACGCGTCTTGGCCGAGTTGATCGTGAAGCCCTCGGCCTGGATGATCGCGCCGACATGGTGGAGGAGTCGGCCGGTGATCTTCGCGTCGAGGTCGCCGGAGAACGTGAGGTCGTCGGCGTAGCGCGTGTAGGCCACGCCGAACTTGCGTGCGAGACCGGCGAGTCGGCGGTCGAGTTTTGCGGCGATGGCATTGCAGAGCGCCGGGCTCGTCGGCGCGCCCTGCACGCAGTGTCGAAGGCCCGTCGGCACGTGGAAGATCTCGCCCTCGATCGACACCGGCTGTCGCGCGGCCTCGGTCATGAGCAGCGCCAGCGTCGTTGCGACGGGATAACCGTAGCCGCAGGCGACAAGGTAGCCGCGGACGCGGGCGAAGGTGACGCTCGGAAAGAAGTCCTTGAGGTCGAGGTGCATGACCACGCGACGGCCGACATGCGGCTCGGCCCCGGTGCGGATGCTGCGCCCGCGACGGAAGCCGTGCGCGTGTTCGGTCACCGGGAGCTTATCCACGAGCTGCGCGAGCAAGGTGCGCTGGATCGCCTTGAGCCGGCGCTTCGGCGCCATGATCAGCCGCTCGCCGCCGCCGCGTTTCGGGATGGCGAAGGTGACGTAGTGCGGCGTGCGCTCCCGCTCGCGGTGGATGGAGAAGTGGCGCAGCTGGCCCACCGTGAGCCCGAGCGCGGTCGCGATCTCGGACTCGGTGCGCCAGAGCGGCAGACCGAGCCGCGTGAGTTGCGCCTCGTCGGTCGCGAGGTCGCGCAGGCCGCGGTTGCGCGTGAGGAGCGATTCTGAGAACAGACGCGACGCCTCGGCGGTGGCGAGGAAAGGATTCTTCTTCCGTTTGCCGAGGCGCACGGGAGCCCTGGGCGGCTTCGGCAGCAGGCGCGGGTCGCGGAGGGCGAGGCGGCGGTGCCCGGGTTTGAGCGGGCCGCCGCGCACGGCGACGAGTTCGGTCACCGAGTCGAGCGCGTCGTCGCCGGACTCGAGCCGCGACACGTCGCGGCGCCGCGCGCCGCCGAGCAGGCGCTGGCGTATCCAGTCGAACAGGCTCACGCGGCACCTCCGTGTGCGGGGGCCGAGGGTAGGGTGGGTTCTCCGAACCCGCCGCGAGAGTCGAACGACCTACTCGGCGCGCTCGGAGAGCACGCCCCACCGGCCTGCATCGAGAGCGACAAGGTCCGCCGGCCGGTCACTTGCGAGGCTCTGGACTCTGGGCCTCCCAGCGTTTCGAACGTTGGGAGCCCTGGCGGAGTAATGGAGACAACGAACCGCCACGGCGAAACACCGTGGCATGGATGGCTGGCCGTGAACCGGCGGACCTTGTTAGCGCGCATCCTCGTCCTCCCGTTCGGCGTCGTCAAGGTCGTCATCGGCGTCCGAGTCGCCTTCGTCTTCGTGCGCGGCGTGCGGCGACTTCGGTTTTCCGGCAGCGGGATCCGCGGCGGCGAGCGACGACGGCTGGTCGCGACGCAGCGCCTCGCTCGCGCGGTGCAACGCGACCATGTGGGCGCACGGGCCGCGACCGAGCAGGTTTTCTTGAAAGAACGCGCAGGTGCACGTGCCGAAGATGACGCGGCCGTTGTCGTCGATCACGATCTCGACCGGCAGTGTGCGATCGACCGTGCCGCGCGCGCGCCAATCGCGGTGGATGATGGTGCGGAACACCGGGCCGTCCGGCGTCTTGAGGCGCCGCTCCTTGCGTGTCTCCTGCGCGTCGCAGCTGTGCACCTTCACCGCACCGCGTTGCAGGAGCGCCGTGGCCTCGTCGCTGCGTGCGTCGGGCGGATAGTAGCGCGCCTCGTCGAGCGGCTCGGCAAACAGTTCGCGATGACGGAAGGTGCGTGCCTCCACGTCGAAGATGGCGCGGCCGAGCCGCACGAGCCGGCAGAGCGCGGCGTGGGCGGTGGCAGGCGATACGGCGAGTTCCTCGGCGAGATCGCGTTCGGTCGCGGTTACGCGCCGCGCGAGTGCCGCGAGGACCCTTCCTGTGAGACCCGGATCGACCTTCTCCGTCGGCCCGAGCAGGTCGAAGCCGCCCGGCTCGGAAAACCGCTGGCCCGACCAGCCCGACAGCCCGAGCAGGAAGGTGATGCCCGGCAGCTTGACCGCGTAGAACGACGGCAGCCCGCGGCCTTTCAGGTAGATGTCCACGCGCTGGGCAAACGGCAGGAGCGGTTCGATGAGCGCGAGCCGACGCCGGCCCCAGGTGCGGATGGTGCGCGGCTCGAGATACCCGTGCGTCGCGCCGCGCAGCGGGATCTCGTGCTCCCAGGGCTCGAGCACGAGGCGCGCGTCGCGTACGGGCAGGAACTCGTAGCGCAGCGCGCGCGGCGAGAGCTTGGCCTTGGTGTAGCGCAGGAAGCGGATGGCTGAAAGCAGGTCGACCGGGCGGACGCTCAGCCGCGTGCCGGGCAGCGCCATCGCGCTTTGCACCTGCAGGAAGCCGCGTACCCACGCATCGGGCACATCGACCTTGGGCTCGAAACGCCCGCCGCCGCCGTGCGTCTCGACGGCGAAACCGCCCGGGTCGATGCGCAGCCAGGTGTCGCGGCTGCTGCGCAGTTCGCCGAGCGCGCCCCACAGCCAGGCGGTGAAATCGATGTTGGTCGTGCCATGCCGCACCTCACCCTCGGTCGCGAAGAGAGACGGGTCGAGTATGGCCGCGACATACGCGCTCTGGTCGCCGGTGAACGCCTCGAAGAAGATCCGATCGGGATGCACCGTGACAACGGGATCGAGCATGGAGGCCTGATACTCGCCGTCGCCGGCCCAGTCGTCGCGCGACCAGATCGCCTGGCCGAGCGCGCGCAGGGCGAAGCGCACGAGCGGCACCTCGCGCACGATCTTCCCATGAAACCGCACCGGCCGCCGCGCGTCGGCGGCAAATCCCAGCAGTGCGCGCTCGCGCTCAGAGACCAGTGCACTCGGCGAAGCGTAGTCGAAGAAGGCGATCATGCGGCGGGTTTCCGGAAGACGACCGGTGCTTCCTGCGATCCGCGCAGCTCGGGCCAGCGCGCGAGGATGGCGGCGATCAGTCCGAGCAGCGCCTCCTTCGGATACTTCATGTCTGGCAGGTCGAGTGCCTCGCGGGCCTTGGCAAGCACGCGCGTCGCCGCGGCCGCATCATGCATGGCCGCGTTGCGCAGCGCGCGAAAGCCGAGCTCGCGCGTGGCGCGGTGCATCACGCGCAGGAGCGTGCCGAGCAGGAGCGAGAGGTTGTCCACGGCAAGGATACGCGCGCGCTCGTCGTCGAACCCGAGCACGCGGTAGGCGAGCGCCATGACGTGAATTTCGGATGCCTCGACGAGGTCGCGCACGCTGCGCGCATCGGCGAGATACGCCGTGGCCGAGCGCTCGAAGAGCAGGCGCGCGAGGCGGTTTTCCTGGATGAGTTTTCCGTAGCGCTGGATCGTGAACGCGGGCACGCGCCCGAGCACGGAGGCGGCGCGGCGCGAGAAGGTGGTCTCGTCGCTCGCCTGCTTGAGCGCAGCGTAGTGGTCGGCGAGGCGATCGGCCTCGGTGAGAAGGTTGGTTTTCGCCCACGCGTTCTTCATCCGCGTGACGATGCGGGCAGCGACGTGGTCGAGCAGGTCGTCCTCGCCGGCGGCGATGAGCGCGTCGATCAACTTCGAGTAGCTGCCCGACCACGGGCTGACCTGCAGGTGCTGCAGGAACGGTCCGCGCAGCAGGTGCGGGAAACGGCGGAGCAGCACGAGCGCGTTGGCCTCGTCGAGCTGGTGGTTGGCGGCGAGTCCGAGTCCGGCCCAATTCCATTCGCGCGACACGCCCGTGAGCGCCGCCAGCCGCGCGGTGACGTCGCTGTCGCGCGCCGTGTGCTGGGCGAGGAGCGCGGCGATCTCGGCGTTGAACTCCTTCGGGGTCGCGCAGACACGGACGGCCGCGGACCACAGATCCCACCAGCCGCGCTCGCGTGCGAGGGTGAGCAGCTTCGCGTAGTCGCCCCCAGTGACGAAGCCGTGGCGCACGTCGCGGAGGTGGCGCACGACGTAGGGCAGCACGTCGCGGCCGCGCACCTCGATGAGCTGGAGCAGGCCGTCGCCGAGATTGCGGTCCCAGCCTGTCTTCGGGTGGATACGCTCGAGCGCGGTGCCGAGTCCTTCCGGGTCGCGCGTGCTCTTCGCGAGGGCGAGCGCATCCCGGATCCAAACCTCGCGCGGCACCTGGCGGCGGTAGAGTTCGTCGTGAAAACGTTCGTCCCCGCGGCGCGTGGACTCGGCGAGCAGCTCGGTCCAGAACGGCCGCTTGTTCTCGCGCCAGGCCCAGGGCAGGTGGCGCAGGATGAATGGTCCTGCGACCGCGGGCTCGGCGCGATAGAGCGCGAGCGCGGTGGGTTCATCGAGGTCGAAGTAGATCCCGAACTTGCGCACGACGACCTCGCGGGCCGCGCGGGTCGTGGCGACCGTGAAGCGCGCGACGAGTTCCCGGTGGATCTGCTTGTTCGCCGTGCCGGAAAGCCAGCCCGCGGTGTCACCCAGCTTCCATGGATACAGCCGCTGGAACAACTCCACGTCGTCCATCGCATCGACGTCGGCCAGCCACGGCTCGAGCGCCTCGGCCACGGCGCCTTTCCACGCGACCCTCTGGAAACGCCACTTCGTCACCGTGTGCTGGCCGAAGTGCGCGAGGATGAACGGACGGAAGAGCACGCGGTTGCGCTGATACAGCACCGGGCCCCATAGCCAGGTGAAGCCGCTGAAGTTGCGCTCGCCCTGCGCGAGTGTCTCGAGGTCGGCGCGCAGCACCTCATCCGGCGTCGCGTCGGTCAGGCGCTGGCGGATGGCGCGCTCGAGGGCTTTGAGGTCCATGCAGCGAAGGGGTGGGCCGGCCCGGAGGAAAGCAGCCTCGCCACGGGTGCGGAAGGGGAAAGCGTGGGTAGGGCGCGTTCTTCGAACTCGCCCTACCTCAGATCACGGAGCGGGCTTTTCCGTGTACCCTTTCGCCACCTTCGAGCGGATCAGCTTCTCCTGCTCGCGCAGCGCGGCGGCGGGCGTGGAGAACGTCTTGGTCTGCGTCTGACCCTTGGTGCCGATGCGGCCGAAGTGGACGGCGACCTCGTTGCCCGTCGTCGTGACGGCCCAGAACTTCTTCGACGGGCCTTCGATGAGTTCGAAATGGCGCTTCGCCCCAGGCGCGGCGGGAGGCGTGGGTGCAGCAGCCGGGGTGGTCATTTCGGCCGCGCCGTAGACGGCCGGCTCTTCGACGACGGTCACCGGTGACGGCTCCATCGCCACCGACGACTCGTCGGCTTCCTCGAGCTCTTCGTCGAGATCGCCATCGAAATCCGCCTCCGGCTCGCCTTCGAGCGCGCGCTCGATGCGGCGGAGCACCTCGTCGGGCGCGTGATGCCAGTCTTTCGTGAATACGGTGAGCGTGGTCCAGCCAAACGCCTGCAGCACACCGGGGCGGAGCAGGTAGCGCTCGAGCAGGTCGTCCTGCGCGTAGTGATCGGCGTCGTCGACGAGGATGGCGAGGCGGTAGGCCGCGTCGTCGGGCCGGCGCACGGCGAGCGGCACGCGGAAGGTGGACTGGCCGACGTGCGTTTCGGCCACGAGGCCGCGGGCGCGCAGGGCCTCGGCCAGACGCAGCGTCACGGCGTCGGGCTCGCGACGTGCGGCCGGCGCCTCGCCGAGCGGGTTGGCCAAGCCGAGCACGCGGCGCGCGGTCGCGGCGTCGCCACGCGAGCAGGCCGCGGCGTATTCGAGGAAATGGCGCAGGCAGGCGGCGCCGTCGTTGTAGTCGTTGGTGATGTCGTGATGGCGGATCGAGCTGACCACCGCCATGTGCAGGCGCGCGCGGGAGAAGATCACGTTCAGCCGCTTTTCGCCGCCGCGCTGGTTGATCGGGCCGAAGTTCATCAGCATGCGGCGGCCGCGATCGTAGCCGTAGCAGATGCTGAGCAGCACGATGTCGCGCTCGTCGCCCTGCACGTTCTCCAGGTTCTTGACGAAGAGACCGCAGAACTGGCCGTCCTCCTCGCGCTCATATTCGTTCTCGAGCCGGTTGCGGAACTCGGCGTCGTCGGCCGCGAGCCGCGTGAGGGCGGCCTCAATCTCGCCCTGCTGTGCCTCGGAGAAGGCGACGATGCCGAGGCTGCGCTTAAGGTCGCGCGCGAGGATCTCGCGCACGAGGTGCGCGATGTAGTCGGCCTCGCTCGTGTTGCAGCGCCGCTCGTAGATCGCGCCGGGCAGGTGGTGGAAACTCACGCTGCGCGCGAGCAGCGCGTCGAGGTTGGCGCGTCCTTCCTCGGGCGACTGCACGACGATCTCACCGGCGTCGCCACGCTGCAGCTGCAGGTCGGGGATGGTGAGCAGGCGGCCCTCGTAGAAGGCATTGTTCGAGTAGCTGATGAGCGCCTCGGAGCGGCTGCGGTAGTGCCAGCCGAGCAGCGTCGAGGGCAGGTGACGCGCGGATTGGGTGAGGAAGCTGTCGGCATCGAGGTCGCCGGCGATGGACTCGGCATCGTCGTCCTCGACGATGAGTTCGTCGGCGTGCTGCGAGGCGGAGAAGAAGTTCGTCGGCGGCAGCTGCATCTCGTCGCCCACGACGATGACCTGCGGCGCGCGAAACACCGCAGGCAGCGCCTCCTCGACCGGGATCTGGCTGGCTTCGTCGAAGATTACCACGTCGAACGCGCCCGCCGCGAGCGGCAGCGTATCCGAGACGCTCAGCGGGCTCATCAACCACACCGGCTTGAGATCGCGCAGCACCACGCCGGTCTCGTCGTCAGCGAGGTCGCGGATGGAGCGATGGCGCATCGTCTTCGAAAACTCATGCTCCAGCTCGCGACGCCCGGTGGAGTAGAGTTTCTTGAACTCCCTCTCCTCCGGCGAGAGCTGCGTGGCGGAGACGCCGCACAACTTGACCTTGCGCAGGAACTCGCGACGCACCTTCTGGCGGATCCAGCGGGCGTTGAGTTCGAGCCATTCCCGATGCGCGGCCTGCAGACGGGCGATGCGGCGCGCGAGGTGCGGGCCTTCGGTGGCCTCGAGCGTGCGATCGCGCTGATAGACGCCGACCAGGCTCTTGTGCGCCATCGCAGCCTCGAGCTGCGTGTCGGTGAGCGGGAGCTTGCGCAGCGCGGCGCGCACGTCGGCCGGGAGCTGGAGTGTGTCGGCCAGGAGCGGCAGCAGGTCGGGCAGCCAGGTGAGGTCGGCCCGCAGTTGTTTCAGCTCGGTGTCCAACCCGGCGAGCGAGAGGTCGGCGAACTCCTCCATGACGAGCCCGAGACGCTCGCGCAGCCGGGCCATGGTCGAGCCGAGCGCGGCGAGCTGCTCGACCACGAAGGTGGCCTCGCTGTTTTCCACGAGGTAGGCGTGCAGCGCGCGCGCAGGCGGCGGCAGCGTATCGAGCGTCGCGGGGAGCGTCTCGACCATGGTCACGCCGGTGTCGGGCTCGAGATCGCCGAGAGCGGAGGCCACGTGCTGGCGCGATTCATCGACCTTGGCCGCGGCGAGATGCTCGGCGTGGAGCGCGTCGAGGAGGTTGCTCCATTTCGGCGGCACGGCGTGCTTCGCGAAATCGTAACGCGTGCGCATGACGCCGCGCAGGCGCCAGAATGCGGGCTGGAACCAGCGCACGAGCGAGTCCTCCACCTTCAGCGCCAGCGCGTGGGCGGCGAGCGTGTCTTGGAGCGGGAGCTTGTCGCGCCAGTTCACAGTGGCGGCGCGGCATTTTTCGAGATGCTTCTCCGCGGCGCGCCACTCGCGCACGGCGCGGGCGGCGTCCTTCGCCATCGCGCTGCGCGGATTGACCAGCTCGAGCGCGTCGGCTGCGGCGAGCGGGGCGAGCCGCGTCGCGAAGTCGACGACCGCCTGCACGTCGGCCGGTGTCTGGACGGCGGATACACTCTCCTCGAGCGGAGCGAGGGCCTCCCCGATCTGCCGCAGGAGGGCTGCGCTCTCGTCGACTGCGGTCGTGATGGTGGCGAGCGGATGCGTGCTGGTCAGCGCGGCGGCCGGGAGGTGGCGGAAGGAATGGCGCGCAAGCGTGCGCGCGCCGCCGAGACGCCGGAGGCCGTCGGCGAGGGCCTTCACCACCGCGGCGGCCGGCTCCCACTGCGCATAGGCGGGCACCTGCTCAAGCGTGAGCGCATCGAGGTCGACCCGGTGCGGGCGCAGCTCGATCAGGCGCGCGAGCAGCGCGCGCACGGTGATGCTCGCGCCGTCGAGCCGCGCCTGCATCGCCTCGGTCCAGCGCTGCAGCGCGGCGTGCTCACGCTCGAGCTGGCGGATCAACTCGGTGCGGCGCGCCTCGAGCGTCTCGTCGAGCGGGTCGTTGAGGAAAGCCTCGTAGGTCTGCTTGAGATTGCGGATGAACTCGCGCTTGTCCGTCTGCGAGTCGTGGATGAGGCAGCAGAGCTCGTCGAGGCCGCGGCGCGCGAGGCGGTGGAACACCACGTCGATGGCGGCGCGTTTTTCACAGACGAAGAGCACGCGCTGGCCGCGCGCGACGTGGTCGGCGATGAGATTGGTGATGGTCTGGGACTTTCCCGTGCCGGGCGGGCCCTGGATGATGTAGCTCGCGCCGGTGCGGGCGCGCAGCACGGCGCGCGTCTGCGTGGGATCGCAGTCGACGACGGGAAACTGCTGCGCGAGCGGTTCGGCCGGCGGTGTATCCTCCTCGCGCGGACGCGGGTGGAGGGCGAAGATCGACTCGAACGACGCATCCTGTCCGGGCTGCTCGAGCATCGCCGCGTAATCCTGCACGAGCGACATCTTGCGGTAGTTGAAGTTGCCCAGCGTGAGGCTGCAGAGGTCGAAGTCCCAGCTGTAGGGATTGCCTCCGCCGCCGGGCTCACGCACCGCGTACGTCTGCTGCTCGCGCTGGGCCGCGCCCGAGGGTGTCGCCCCGGAACCGGCGTTCTGGTCGGCCGGCTCGATCAGGTGGGGACGTCGCGGCTGCGGCGCGGCGCCGGTCACGGCGGCAAAGGGCGAGCGCGCCGGGCGCACGCGGGCGTTGAAGAGCTGCAGGCCGAGCGGACGCAGGCGCTCGCGCTCGTAGCTGTAGTCGAACGACTCGAACGGCCGCGCCCCGCCGCGCGCGAGCTGGCGCTGGCGGCGGCGGAACTGATCGAGTCGCAGGCGCGCGCGCTCGTGGATGAGCTGGATCTGCGGCCGGTCGAGCCGGTTGAGCGTCACACCGGGCTCGCTCGCGCGGATCTGCGCGGCGAGCAGTTCATGAAACGCCTCCACCGTCGTCTCGGCGAGGTCGACCGCTGCCGGCAGGTCGAGCCCATAGAGCTGGTGCAGGTGGTGGCGGAGCGCGGGATTGACCTCGGCCACCGAGCTGAGCGCGCGCAGCACGTAGGCGTCGCGCACGCCCTTCTTCTTCGTCAGCTCGATGGGCAAGAGGAGCAGGGGCGAATGGATACGTTCCTCGGGAAACTCCTTGAGATTGTGCCAGCGCAGGAAGCAGAGCACGAGGCGCAGTTGGGCGAAGCCGAACTCCGCGCGGTCGCGCCGCTCGGTGGCGATGATCTGGTCGAGCACGCCGGGTGCATAGGGCGCCTCCTCGAAGCGCAGGAAGTTGCCGAGCACGATCGTCTCGCCGGCCACGAGGGGTTTGGCGATCGCATCGTGCCAGAGAAAGAGCTGCTCGGGCCGGATGTTGCGGTGGTCGAGCAGGAGCGGGACCGAGGCGAGGGTAAGGTTGAGCGTCTGGAGCGTCGGCTTGAAGTGGATGAGCCGGTTGCGGCGCGAGATCTCGAAAAGGCGGTTGCGCAGGTGCGCGAGGATGATTTTGCCGCGCTCGGTCGGCGTGCCGTCGCGGAATCCGGCGAGTTGGTGGAAGTCGACCCCGCTGTCGACCTCCTGGTCGCGGTAGTGGCGGAGTCGATGCGCGAGCGCATCGATCGTCTGCGCGCGGCGGTGGCGGTTGAGCTCGGTCATCTGCGTGATCGCGGCGGCGATCACGGGATGGAGCCGCGCGTTCAGCGCGAAGAGGTTGTCCCGGTGCTCCACGAACGTGCGCAGGTCATCCGGGTCGGCGAGGTCGAGCGCGCAGGCGAGGCTGGCGAGGAGAAGGCCGAGCGAGAAGATGTCGGTGAGCTGGTCGTGGTGCCCGCAGCGATGCTCCCACGCGACGTAGCCGGGCAGGTAGATGGGCCGCTCGATCTCCGCGCCGGGTTCGCCGATGAGGAGCGAGCGTTCGTCGAGCGCGCCCGTGCCGGTCTCGACGGCGCGGCGGAATTCGCCGACCACTTCGATGCCGCGGCCGTGCGTGAGACGCTGCAGTGCCTCGATGCGCGCGGTGTTCTTGCGCGGCGGCTGCGCGTGCGCCTCCTCGAACCAGAGGTGCGTGTGCTCCACGTGGAGCGCGGCCACGCCGTCGAGCGGCGCGACGAGCCCGCGCTCGTGCACCCGGGCGACCTGGTCGAGCAGGGGCAGGATGGCGGCGAGCACGTCGTCGGTGCCGAAGCCGCCCGCTTCGAGGCCGCGCTGGAGAAACGCGGCGAAGCTCTCGCGCGGGGCCGGTGCGGTGGGCGAGAGGTTCGCCTCGTCGGAGGACGGCGATGGCGAAGGTGATGGTGTGGGCGCGGTGCTCATGCGGAGGGCGCCGCCTCCCCCGCGGGCTCTTCCGCCTCGGCGCGGAGTTTCTGCACCTCGCGTTTCTTCAGCTTCAGGTCCTTGGCGGCGAGCGACTCGAGCCGATCGGCCCAGTCGCAGCGCGCGGCGAGGCGGAAGGCCGCGCGCAGCGGCTCCTGCTCGAGCTCGGGATCCGCGACGGCGAAGTCGAGCAGCGTGTAGCACAGGTAGTCGCGCACGCTCGTCTCCGCCTCGCGGAGCTGGGCGAAAAACGCGTCGTGATCCGGCGACGCCGCGGGCGAGGGGAGCGAGAAGTCCTCGAAAAACAGCCGCGCATGTCCGCGCACGGCCTCCGTGTGAAACCACGCGGGCTGGAGCAGGCACTCGAGCCAACGCCGCGTCAGGCCGGTGAGCCGGTGCTGGGCGAGCAGGTCGAGGCGGTCGAGCGAGAGCGGGCCCTCGAGCATGCGTATCACCTCGGCGTCGACGGCGGCGTCCCCAGCGTCGCCGCGCGCGGCCCAGAGCGCGAGGGCGCGGGCGCGGATGAAGGCCTCGGGGTGGCTCACGCCTTCCGTGCGCACCTTGGAGCGCGAGAAGATCTCGTCCGCCTGCTTCACGTAGCTCGCCGCATCGATCTGGCGGATACCGGTGGCGATCTTGACCAACCCGCGGATAGCGGCGTCGGGGTCGCCGACCACCTCGAGGGCGCCGCGGTCGGCGTAGATCTCGGTGTAGAGGCGGACGAGGCGGGCGGTCTCGATGTGCGCGGGCTCGGCGCGCGGGTCGCCGGCCATGCCTTGAGCGACGCGGTCGGCGATGAGGTGCCGGCGGTCGCTCCAGAGCAGGAAGTGCGCGAGCTCGTGGCCGATCACGCCGGCGAGTTCCGCCGGCTCGAGCAACTCGACCAGGCCGCCCTCGAAGATGATGTGGATCTCGCCGGGCAGGTGGCAAAGCGCGGCGTTATTGTGCTGGGCCGTCTGCGACTGGTAGAGCGTGGCGGGCACGGCGCCGAGGCCGAGGCGCGCCTGGGCCGCGGTGAGGGCCTCGAAGAGGGCGGGGTGCGTGGTTGGCTCGAGCCGGTAGGTCTGCTTGAGCAGGTCGAGGCGGACGTTCTCGGCGTAGTCGGCCTGCGCCTGCGCGGAGTCGAACCACGCCCAGGTCTCAGGCTCCTGCTCGCGCAGAGTGGTGGCGAGGGCTTCGTGGTAGGGGAGCGGACGCATCATCGGTCGCGACGCGGGTTCGGTGAGCGGGCAAGGCTGGGGGTGCGTGGCCATGCGGTCAAAAGGTAATCGGACGCGTCGCCTGAGACCGTGGCGCCGGGTGAATGGCTCCGGAAAATCCGCGGTAAAACACGGTGCGTGCGCCATGCGGCGGGATTCGGTTGTCTCGCATCCCGCTTGCGACGACGGTGTTCGCAACACCGTTCCCCCGATGAAAAATCTCCGCTGTGCGGTTGTTGGACTGTTGATCGCGACCGCGGTCTTGCCGGCTTGGGCCGCCGAGGAACCCGCCGCGCTCCGTGCGCGCCAGCTCGCGCGCGAAGCGTCGGCGCAGGCGCTCGCGGCGGATCCGGCGGCGCGCGTCGCGAAGTTCAGCGAAGCCGTCGCGCTCATGCCGGAGCATCCGCGTTATTTACTCGGTCTCGCGGCGGCGCAGACCGCGGCCGGCCATTCGGAACTCGCCGTGCAGGCGCTGAATCGCATCGCCGACCTGGGCAACGTCGTCGATCTCGCGGCCCTTGAGCCGCTGGCGGCGCTGCGCGAGCGCAACGATTTTCGCGCCGTCGTGGCGCGCATGGCGGCGTTGCGCGGGCCCGTGGGTGCGGGCGAGGTGGCGTTTGCGCTGCCGGACATGCGCGGGCTGATCGAAGGCCTCGCGTGGCGCGAGAAGACAGGCGAGTGTTTCTTCGGCGACGTGCATCGGCGCGCGATCTGGCGACGGACGGCCGATGGTGCGGTCACGCGATTTGATGCCGGTGCGGGTGATGATCGTCTCCTCGGCGTCTTCGGCATCGAAACTGACGAGGCGCGCGGCGCGCTCTGGGCGGCGACGAGTGCGCTGCCGGAGATGCGCGGCTTCACGGCGGAGCTGAAGGGCCGGGCCGGCGTCGCGGAGTTCGATCTCGAGACCGGCGCGCTGCGTCGCGTGATCCTCGTGCCGGCGGACGGCGGCGAGTACCTCCTCGGCGATCTGCTCGTGGCTGATGACGGTTCGATCCTCGCGACCGACAGCGTCGCGCCAGTGCTCTGGCGGCTCGCGCCGGGAGCGGACGCACTCGAGCGCTGGGCGGAGAGCCCGGAGTTTCTCTCGCTGCAGGGACTGGCGTTTTCGCCGGACGGCTTGGCAGTGATCGTCGCGGCCTATGGCAACGGCCTGCTGCGCGTCGATCGTGCAACGCGCGAGGTCGTGCGGTTGCCGGCACCGGCGGGCGCGACGCTCCTCGGCGTCGACGGGCTCGAACGCGCGACCGACGGCGCGCTCATCGCCGTGCAGAACGGCATCGATCCCGCGCGGGTCGTGCGCGTGGACCTCGATCCGGCGGCGCGCGCGATCCGTGCGTTGACCGTGCTCGAGGCGGCACATGCGGAGGCGCTCGCCGATCCGACACTCGTGTGCCGCGCCGGCGATGACCTGCTCGTGATCGGCGATGCAGGCTGGCGTTTCTTCGAGGGCGGGCAGGCGGCGGAGGCGGCGCCGCGTCGCGTGCCCGTGCTGCGCGTGCGTTCGCCCGCGGCGCCCGCCCCCTGAAATTCGTTCAGTCAACCCGGGGCAGCCTTGTCGCGCGGCGGAGCGTCGTCAGCGTGGGCCAACCCCTCCCCATCCATGGACGCCGTCATCCAGGCCTCGGTCTTTCTCGGCATCACCGCGCTGATCGCGCTCATCACGTGGCTGCATTGCCGGCGTGCGCCGCGATCGAGCGAAGGCACGCGCGAGTATTTCCTCGCCGGCAGCGGGCTGAGCTGGGTCTTCATCGCCGGGTCGATCACGCTGACCAACATCAGCACCGACACGCTCATCGGCTGGAACGGCAACCAGATGCTGCTCGTCGTGTGGTGGGAGCTGGCCGGGATCGCCGGGCTCGTGCTCCTCGGGAAGATCTTCATCCCGGTCTACTACGCGCATCAGTGCACGACCGTGACCGAGCTGCTCGAGCGGCGCTACGGCAGCAAACACCTTCGGGCCACCGTCGCCTCGCTCTTCCTCATCGGCAATCTCTTCATCTTCCTGCCGGCGATGCTCTACACCAGCTCGCTTTTCCTGAAATCCATGCTCGGGCTGGCGCCGACCTACTTCGGGATCGATTCGCTCCTGTGGCTGGCGACGTTTTCCGCCGTCGTCGGCGCGGCCTACGCGATCTTCGGCGGCCTGCGCGCCGTGGCGATCTCCGACACCTACAGCGGCGTGCTCGTCTTTGGGCTGGCCTTTGTGCTGGTGTTCCTCGCGCTCGGCGCCGTCGGGTGGGACCTCTCCGATCTCCCGCCCGAGCGGCTCAGCATGATCGGCGATGAGCAGTCGAAACTCCCGTGGACGACGCTGCTCACCGGCATGATCTTTTCCCAGATCTACTACTTCAGCACCAACCAGACGATCACCCAGCGTGCACTCGCCGCACCCTCGGTGCGGGTGGCGCAGCGCGGGGCCTACGCGGCCGCGGTCGTCCGCCTGCTCCTCGTGCCGCCCATCGTCGTCATCCCGGGCCTGTGTGCCTACAAACTGTATGGCCAGCTTGGTGACGCGACCTACGGCCACATCGTGGGCCAGCTGCTGCCGCACTGGCTGCAGGGCGCGTTTGCCGCGGCCATGGTCGCGGCGGTCATGACGAGCTTCAACTCCGTGCTCAACTCCTCGGCCGCGCTTTACGTCTGCGACCTCCACCAGCGCTACATCAACCCGACGCCGGACATCGCGCGCCTGAGCGTGGGGCTGCAGATCGCGTTCGCCCTCATGGCCATCGCGCTCGTGCCGCTCTTCCGGGGAACCGAGAGCATCATTCAGCTCATCCAGCAGCTGCTCGGCCTGTTCAGCATGCCGATCCTCTCCGCCTTTATCACGGGCCTGCTCTTCCGCAACGTCGACGGCCGCGCCGTCATCGCGACGATCTTCTTCGGCGCGGGGCTCTACGGGTTCTTCACCTTCGGGTGGTCGCCGCTGCACTTCCTGCACCTGATGTGCATCACGGTGTGGGCGTGCGTGGGGTTTGCGCTCCTGGTCAACCGCCTCGTGTTCGGTCGGCGCGCCTCCTTCGTGCTCGGCACGCCGGAGAGCCGCCGCGAGGTGCGGGCGATGCTGGGGAGCTGACCGCCCGGCGCGGACCTGTCTTGCTACGGGGAGCGACAGTGCGCATCACCGTAGCCGGGCCGCGCATTCCGCCGGCCTGCACCCCATCATGAGCGAGGAAAAAGCTACCGTCGTCCGCAAGGGACCATCCACCTTTCAGTTTGTGCTGTTCGCCGTGGTCATCGCGATCGTCGCGCCGGCCATGCATCAACTCGATGTCGACAAGGAGACGGTGAAGATCGTCGGGCGTGCCTGCGCGGCCTTCGCCGCAGCGCTCGTCCTCTGGGGCATGTTCACGAAGATGATCAAGCTGGTCGGCATCATCCTGGCGCTCATCGTCGGCGCGTCGGTGCTTGTTTCCGAAGGCGTGATCGAGCCGCCCAAGATCGCCGAGATGATCAAGGACAAGCGCGACAAGTGAGGCGTTGATGTCTCCGCGCGCGGTCACCATTTCGTGGAGACCGCTGCCACGAATGCGCGCACGAGCGGTGGCACCTCACCCGCGGTTGCGCGTCGTTCGTGCTGGAAGAGCGTTGCGACAAAGAACGGGAGGGAGCGCAGCTCGATCACGCGCGCCTCGCCGCCGGGATCGCGGGCGGTCACGTGCAGGTCGCCGTCGTCGAGGAGCGTCTCGAAGCGCGGGTTGATGCCGTAGCGGCAGCGGTAGCGTTCCTCGATCACATCGCAGCCATAGGCCGCGTGGATGCGCGAGCCGCGGGACAGGTGGATCGTTCCCGTCTGTTCCACGAGTGTGCAGGCGAGCAGCGAGATAGTGGGAGCCGCGGCATCGGGTGCGGTTTCCGCATGATCGGCTCCGGAGATACCGAGGACGTTGCGCGCATACTCGATCACGGCGTGCTGGAACCCGCCGCACGTGCCCATGAAGGAAAGTCGGTTCTCTCGCGCGTGACGGATGGCGGCGAGAGCGCCGGCCATGCTCGCATACGGGCTCGCGGGCACGCACCAGAGGCCGTCCGCCCCGGCGAGCGCGCTGGCGGCGTCGCTGCCGACCGCGTCGGTGCGCAGCCACCGCCACGTGAGGTTGACCGCCTGATCGTCGCGCGCGAGGCCGAGTGCGGCCTCGATCGCAGGATGCGCCGGGACGTCGTCGCGTCGTTCGCCGAGGAGGATGATGTGGGCCACGGGTTCAGTGTCTCTTTGTGAGGTCGAAAGTCGGCGGCTCGGCGAAGTCGGTCAGCCAGGGTGGAAGCGCCGGCGCCTTTTCGGAATCGAGCACCTGTCGCCACTGCTCGTCGGTCAATCGCTCCGAGGATTCGTACTCGTAGTACTGCATGACCGAGCCACGGCAGAGCACGAGCATGCCATTCCACGGATGCAGCACGAAGATCTCGCGCGGACGGCCGACAGCGGCGGCGAGCGAGGTGTCGCGATCCGTGAACGAGCACACCTCGGCCCAACGCGGGGCATCGTCGCGCGGATCCAGCCAGGAGTTGCCTTGGTAACCGACGATGTATCCCAGTGTCTGTCCATACTCCTTCAGAAACTCGTCTTCGGCTGGC
This sequence comes from Opitutaceae bacterium, assembly GCA_014879845.1. Classification (GTDB taxonomy): domain Bacteria; phylum Verrucomicrobiota; class Verrucomicrobiia; order Opitutales; family Opitutaceae; genus JAEWQP01. The sequence goes on along the minus strand of JACSRI010000083.1, from coordinate 4,191 downwards.
GTCCAGGCTTCGCGGCGCAGGCCCTTGTGCGCGAGCGCCTCGAGCGTGTGCGCGATGGCGCCGAGTCGGTCCCAGCGCTGCAGCAGGTCGGTGTCCTGCGACCGGGGCGCCACCGTGCCCGACTCGAGTCGCTTCGCGTAGGCCTCGACGCGCTCGAGGATTGCCTGCAGGGCCCGGGCGAAGGCCTCGTCGCGGAGTTCTGAAAGATCTGGATCGTTCTCGTTGAAGATCTCGTCGGGCAGAGATCGCCAGATCGGCTCGAGTTGAGGGTAAGGCACGCCTTCGAATTCGTAGGAACCTTCCCGTGCGGGTCTGAGCTTGCGCAGCGTGCGTGCGGCCTCGCGCAGTGCTTCGGCTTCGACGGCGGCCGATGGAGAAAACACGCCGGCCTCGATAAGCTCCTCCTTGGCCCGGTCGATCAGGCGTGCGAGACGCGCGAAGAACTCGGGGTTCGCTTCAACAAAGCCGGGTGGAGCGAGCACCATGCCCAAGTAGGAGGCCGACAATTTTCCCTGGAGCACGAACGTGTGCCGCATCTGTGCCCACCCGGCGAGGGCAGTCTGGCAGTTTTTCGCCTCCCAGATCGGCCGCCGCATGAAATCCGGCGCCGCAGGATCCAACGGCAGAAAGAGTGCTCGGAGTGTATTCAGGTAGCGGGCATACAATCGCGGCTCGGCGTAGGGAGGCCGCGCTGCAGCAGCGTCGAGCTCATCCGACATCGTGCCGGCAAGCGCCATCTCCTGGTTCGCAAGAGAGCGCTGCGCGAGCGGGCTGCCGAGCGCTGCGGCGACCGCGAGGCCCGACGGGCGGAGACGATGGTCGATGAAGGCCTGAAACATCGCGCTGTCTTCGAGCGCGGCTGGCGCGAGGATGCGGAACGTCAGGCTCTCGAAGGTCTGGTTCAGCGTGCGTCCGAGACGGATGTCGGAGTTGATCCGGTAGAGGTCGCGACGGATCAGCATCCGAACGAGCTCAGTGCGCGTTCCTGGGTCGGACCAATCGGGCGGCTCGCGATCGTTCGAAAAGAGCGACCCGGTGAACGCGTGCATGGTCGGGTCGTCGGTGGATCCGATCAGCGCGTCGAGCGATTGCTCGTTCCCGTGATCGCGAAGCCGATAGTTGGCGGTGCCGAGGAGATAGATCGCATCTATCTCGTGGTTGCGTGCGGCCCGGAAGGGCACCATCTGCAGCCAACGCACGGAGCGGAAATAGTCCGACAGCCGAGTCGACTCCGCATAGAAGCCGATGGGTTTGCAGCGGGAAAAGTCGATCGCGACGAGTGTCGCGTCTTCGGGTGGGCCGAGCCACGCCGGCAGCGACGTCTGGTCGGCGCTGCGGATGAGGTCGACCGTGGCCGCGATGTCCGGACGCAGAGTCGCATCGAATCCATCCAGGGGTGCGCCCGAGAGAACGAGAGCGGGCCCGAGGACGCGCAGGAGGTGATCCATTGCGGCGCGCAGGCGTTCCTCGTTCATCGGTTTCTGCCATTGCTGCGGATGCCGACCTTCGCTGGCCACGCGTCCGACAAGGGCCAGTAGGGCCTCAAATCGACTGCGAAACCTCGCCGCGCGGTGGAGCTCGAGTTCTCGAAACGAGTCCTCGAAGAGGACGTGGAACGCGTTGAGCGCCGAATCACTCGTGATGAAGACCGGCCCGCCGAGGTAGGGCTGAAACGCCTGCTTGGTCGAGTCGCCGAACGCCAATCCTTCGCGCTCGAGGGCCGTGACGATTGTCGGTGCCAGCTTCCATTTCTCGGCTGTCGCGCGCCAGTCGTAGGAGTCGCCGCTCGCCGGCAAGCGAGTCGCCCGCTCGTGGTTTGACTCCCGGGGAGCCTCCTTCGCGGACTTGTTCGCGCGTGCCCTCTCAAGTTGACCGACGGTAAGGCCGGCTTGCCAGGCATCATGCGCTGATTTCCACGCGCGCCACGCACGATCCCAGGCTTCAGGGCTCAGGCCTTCGCTGCTGGGATACGGCGGCTCAGGAGTCGGTTCCGAAATGCCATCGGCGTGTGCCGGCGAGAGCAGGGCGATGAGACTCAACAACGCCGCACACGCGCGGCGCGCGAACAGCAGGCGGGGGTGGCGCACAGGCATGGAGGCATTCTCCAGCGGGCATCTTGCCGGGCGAGCCCGTTCGACAGCGCCACCGTGGGCTTGCCCAAGCGCGCCGCGAAGCCGATGCTGTGCCATGCTCCGAGTCGCCTACTTCGTCCTGGCCGCCGTGTTTGTCGTTTGTGGAGTCAGCCGCGCCTCCGACGAGTCGCTCACCGTCGCCACCTACAACATCCGGCGCATCGTCGACGAGCCGCGCGAGTACTGGACGGACCGGCGGCCGCTCATGGTCCAGTGCATCCGCGCCATCGCGCCCGACGTGATGGGCACGCAGGAGGCGCTGTATCCGCAGATCAAGGATCTGGAGAGCGACCTGCCGGAGTTTCGCTGGGTCGGGCTCGGTCGCGACGGCGGCAGCGACGACGAGTTTTGCGCGGTCTTCTACCGCGTGGATCGCCTCGAGCCGCTGGCCTTCGGCCATTTCTGGCTGTCCGACTACCCCGAGGTGATGGGCTCGATCACCTGGGGCACGCAGTTTCGCCGCATGTGCACGTGGGTGCGCCTGCGCGACCGGCGGACCGGGCGCGAGTTCTCGGTGTGGAACACGCACTTCGACCACCAGGTGCAGGAAGCGCGGGAGAAGAGCGCGGAGCTGATCCGCGATCGTGCCGGCCGCTGGGAGAAGGACCGCCCGGTGATCGTGCTCGGCGATTTCAATTCACGCGCCGGGGTGAACCCGGCCTACGAGGCGCTGACGCGCGACGGCTTCTTCACCGACACCTGGGACACCGCGAAGGCGAAGCCGCACCTGCCCGAGAGCGGGACCGCGACGTTCAACGGCTGGGGCGAGTTCCCGCTCGGTGACGCGCGTATCGACTGGATCCTCACGCGGGGGCCATGGACGGTCGAGCGCGTGGAGATCGTGACGTTCGCCAAGGACGGTCGCTACCCGAGCGACCATTTCCCGGTGGTGGCCCGGCTGCGGCTGTAGAAAGCCCGCTCGCGTAGCCCCGTCTGCCGGACGCGGGCCGCGCCTGGCAAGCGCGGCTGCGGCGCCGAGCGCGTTGCGTGCGTCGGGCAGTGTTTCGGCGGGCCCGGCCTGCCCCGCAGCTCACAGCGCGCAGGAGGGCGAGGTCTCCCTACGGTGTGAGCGGCAGCGTGAACCAGAAGGTGCTTCCGGCGCCGGGCGTGCTCGTCACCCCGATCGCGCCGCCGTGCGCCTCGACTGCCATCTTGCAGAAGGTGAGGCCCAGGCCCGTGCCGAGGTGGGCGCGGTCGTCGCGCACCTGGCCGAACTTCTCGAAGATGGTCGCGTGCAGTTCCGGGGCGATGCCGGGGCCGTTGTCGCTCACCTCGACGCGGGCGACGGAATCGACCGTGCACGCGACCACACGGACGACGCCGTCGGGGGGCGTGAACTTGATCGCGTTGCCGATGAGATTGGCGAGGACGCGGCGGATGATGTCGGCATCGATCTCGGCGATGACCGGTGCGGACGCCTCGCTGGCGAGCTGGCGCCGGGCGGCGAGCGGACGGTGTTTCGCGAGCATTTCGGCGACGAGTTCGTTCAGGTCGGTGCGGGTGCGCTCGAGAGGCAGGCTGCCCGCCTCCAGGCGGCTGACGTCGATCATCTGCGCGATCATCTGCACGACCGCGTTGAGGCTGGCGCGTGCGGTCTCGAGGATCTCCGTCGTGTCGGGGTCATCCTTGGGCAGGGAGAACCGCAGCACGTCGAGCGAGAGCTGCACGGCGAGGAGCGGCGACTTCATGTCGTGGGCGACCATGTGGGTGAGGCTGTCGCGCAGGCCCTCCAGTTCGCGCAGCCGCGCGTAGTGGTGCTCCAACTCCAGGCGCTGGGCGCGCAGCTCGAGGTGGGTGCGCACGCGGGCCTCGACCTCCTCGAGCTGAAAGGGCTTGCCCACGTAGTCGACACCGCCGGCGCGGAAGGCGCGGACTTTATCCTCGGTCTCGGTGAGTGCGCTGATGAAGAGCACGGGGATGTCGCGGAGGCGCGTATCGGCCTTGAGCTGGCGGCAGACTTCGTAGCCGTCCATGCCCGGCATGGTGATGTCGAGGAGGATGAGGTCGGGCGGCACGGCCTGGGCCGCGCGCAGCGCGGTCTCGCCGTTGGGCGCGGGGC
>JACSRI010000144.1 GCA_014879845.1 Opitutaceae bacterium | reverse complement strand
CACGGTTCCACCCCAACCCCCAAGATCTGCTGAAGGAACCCCATGGCGAAGCTGTGTCGCCCTTGGCTGTCTGCGTCCGCCTGTCTCGTCCTCGTCACGGCTTGCCAGCTCGCCGCGTCGGACGCCCTGCCCGAGGTGAAGCCCGAGGCACGGATTGCAATACTGCGCGCCGAGATCGCGCGGCACGACGCCCTCTATTTCCGACAGGCGGCGCCGGAGATCAGCGACTCCGAGTATGACCGGCTGAAGGAGGAACTCGCGGCGCTGGAGCGGGCGCACCCGGAGCTCGCGATGGTCCCGCCCGCTTCGCCGGGCTTTGATGACCGCAGCGGGCGATTCCCGACGGCGAGGCATAGCGAGCCGATGCTCAGTCTCGAGAAGGTCTATGATGAGGACGCGTTGCGCTCCTTTTACGCGCGCGTGTCGCGCGAGATCGATCGCGACGGGATCACCTTCATCGTCGAACCGAAGATCGATGGTATCGCGATCTCGGTGACGTATGAGCGCGGTCGGCTCGTGCGTGCCGTCACGCGCGGCGATGGAAACGAGGGTGACAACATCACGGAGAACGTCCTGACGATCGAGGGTTTGCCTCGGGAACTGGCGGCAAGGGGCGGTGGCGATGCTCCCGAGCTGATCGAGATCCGTGGTGAGGTGTATCTCACCTTCGATGCCTTTGCCCGTATCAATCGCGAGCGCGAGGCGGCGGGCGAGCCGCCCTTCGCCAATCCCCGCAATGCCGCGGCCGGCACGGCCAGGCTCGACGACCCCGATGCCGTGGCCGGACGCGGACTGCAGATCGCGTTCTATGGCCTCGGCGCCTGCGAGCCTGCGAGCGCGCGGCCGGCCTCGCAGCAGGCGACGCTCGCGCGGATCGCCGCCTGGGGTCTGCCGGTGGTCGACCGTGCGGTGGTCGTGTGCGACGCCGAGGTTTTATGGCAAACCGTGTGCGCCCTCGGCGAAGAGCGCGCCGGGCTGGCGTATCCGACCGATGGAGTCGTGGTGAAGCTCGATGACATCGCGTGGCGCGCGAAGTGCGGCGACAGCCCGCAGGGGCCGCGATGGGCAGTGGCCTACAAGTACGCGCCGCGGCGCGCGGCCACCCGGGTGCGGGCGATCACGATCCAGGTCGGCCGGACCGGCGTGCTCACGCCGGTGGCGGAATTTGATCCGGTGGACCTGGCCGGCAGCACGGTGGCGCGCGCCTCGCTGCACAATCGGGATGCGCTGGCCCGCCTCGACGTGCGGGTGGGGGATGCGGTCTTTGTCGAGAAGGCCGGCGAGATCATCCCGGAGATCGTCGCGGTCGATCGCGGGCGGCGGTCGCCGGAGAGCGCGGCATTCGTGTTTCCGGAAACGTGCCCGGCGTGCGCGACGGCGGTCGTGTCGGGCGAAGGTGGTGCGTTGGTGCGCTGCCCGAGCGAAGCGTGTCCCGCGCAGGTGCGGCGGCGGCTCGAGCACTTCGCCTCCATGGCGGCGGTGAATATCGCCGGTCTGGGCCCGGCGACCATCGGTGCGTTGGTCGAGCGAGGGTGGGTCGACGATCCGGCCGACTTCTATCGGCTCGAACGCGCGCAGGTGCTCGGGCTCGGCGCTGATGTGGTCGTGTCCTCCGATGCGCTGCTTTCGGCGATCGAGCGGAGCAAGTCGGCGGAACTCTGGCGGGTGATCCATGGCCTCGGCATCCCGCGTGTCGGCGAAACAACAGCCCGGGACTTGGCGACGGTGTATCCGGATCTCGCGGCCTTCGGCGATCTGTCGGCTGCGGATTTCGATGCCGCGGGTCGCGCGGCGGTCCTCGATCTCGGACGCGCGACCGAGCAGGCGCTGCTATTCTGGTTTGCGGAAGCTCGTCATCGGGCGCTCGTGCGCGACCTGGCCGGCCAGGGTGTCGGTGCGAATGCGACGTATCGTGCACAGGCGTCCTCGAGTGCCCTCGCGGGCAAGGTCGTCGTCCTCACGGGCCGGCTCGAGCATCTCGAGCGCGATGAAGCGATCAACCGCATCCGCGCGGCTGGCGGCCGCGTGGTTGCCAGCGTGAGCCGACGGACGGACTATGTCGTGGCGGGCGAGAATCCGGGCGAGAAGCTCGCGCGGGCGCGCGAGCTCGGCGTGCCCGTCATCGAGGAGGCGGCGTTCCTGCGCCTGCTGGAGGAGACTCCATGAGATTTGCGACCAGGGTGGGCTGTTCCGGGCAAGGTCGCCGGGCGACGTGGAGTCACCGGGCGGAGTTGTATCCGGAGTATGGTTTCATCCTGTTCGGAAACACGCGCGGCCGTTCGCCGTGTGTGCCAACCCAACCCCGCAACCCGAACCCAAGGAGATAGTATGCCCCCAAGAACATTGATGTCAGTTGCGATGGCGCTCGCCGCCCTCGGTCCCCAAGTGTCGGCCATCGTCATCACCGATGCCGGGACGACCTACAGCGAGGACTTCGACTCGCTTGCGTCCGGTGGCTCCACCGGCAGCGCCCTGCCCGCGCGTTGGTCGTTTTCGGAGACTGGCACCAACGCCAATGCCACCTACGGTGTCGGCACCGGATCAAGCACGACCGGCAACACCTACAGTTATGGATCGAGCGAATCCACGGATCGCGCGCTCGGGGGGCTCCGGACGGGGACCCTGGTGCCGATGTTCGGCGTCGAGCTCACCAACGCGACTGGCGGGTTGCTCAATGCGCTCGAGGTGAGCTTCGCGGGCGAGCAGTGGCGGCTCGGAACTCTGGGCCGGACGGACCGGCTGGATTTCCAGTTCAGCTCGGATGCGACCTCATTGGTCACCGGGACCTGGAGCGACCTCGACAGCCTCGACTTCATCTCGCCGACGTCGACGGGCTCGGTGGGGTTGCTCGACGGAAACGCGGCGGCCAATCGCACCGCCCTCGCTGCGTCGATCCTTGGACTGGCCTGGGCCGACGGTGCATCGCTGTGGCTGCGGTGGAGCGACTTCGACGCGACGGGCTCGGATGACGGCCTGGCCATCGACGACTTCAGCTTCGTCGCGCGAAGCCCGGCCGCACCGCCGACCCAATCCGTGCCCGACTCGCTGCCGATGGCGGCCGCCTTCGGGATCGTGCTGGCCGGGCTTGCCGCCGTGCGTCGCGGCCTGCCGGAGTTCGAGCGCGCGGCGTAGGCCATGGAACGGGGCAGGCCGGAGGCTGCTCCTCCACGAAGGTGCGCTGAAGCGCGTCGATCGAAATGAAAAAGCCCGCGGCCTCACGGCCGCGGGCTTCGAAGTATTTAGATCGTGGGTGCGGTCGCGATCAGGCGCTCGGGGCTTCCTCGGCGGCGGGCGCAGCCGGCGCGGCCTTGGCCTTTTCCTGCGCCTCGATCTCGGCGAGGGCGGCCTTGCGGCTGAGGCGCACGCGGCCCTTCTCGTCAATGCCGACGCACTTGACCACCATCTCGTCGCCCATCTTGCAGACGTCCTCCGTGCGGCGCACGCGGAAGTCGGCGAGCTCGGAGATGTGCACGAGTCCCTCCTGGCCGGGCAGGACTTCGACGAAGCAGCCGAACTCCTTGATGCCGCGGACGACGCCACGGTAGATCTTGCCTTCCTCGATCTTCGCCCCGACGGCGGAGACCTCGGCCACGGCGCGGCGCATCGCGTCCATGTTGTTGGAGTAGATGTAGACCTTGCCGGAGTTGTCCTCGTCGATGTCGATCTGCGCGCCGGTGATCTCGACGATGCGGCGGATGTTCTTGCCGCCGGGACCGATGAGGGCGCCGATCTTCTCGGGATCGATCTGCACCGTCTCGATGCGCGGTGCGTGCGGGCTGAGCTCCTTGCGCGGCGCCGAGATCGCGGCGGTCATGTTCTCAAGGATCTTCAGGCGCGCCTCACGTGAGCGGGCCACGGCCTCGCGCACGATGTTGAAGGGCAGGCCGTTGATCTTGAGGTCGAGCTGGAAGCCCGTGATGCCCTCGGTCGTGCCGGCGATCTTGAAGTCCATGTCGCCGAAGTGGTCTTCCTCGCCGAGGATGTCGGTGAGCGTGACGAACTTCGTGACGGCGCCGGAGGCATCGCGCTCGCTCACGAGGCCGACGGAGATGCCGGCGACGGGGGCGATGATCGGCACGCCTGCGTCCATGAGCGAGAGACAGCCGCCGCAGATCGAGGCCATCGAGGTCGATCCGTTGGAGGCCATGATTTCGGACACGATGCGGATCGTGTAAGGGAACACGTCCTCGGTCGGGACGACCGGGAGGAGCGAGCGCTCGGCGAGGGCACCGTGACCGATCTCGCGACGACCCGGGCTGCCGAAGCGGCCGGTTTCGCCGGTGGAGAAGGGCGGGAAGTTGTAGTGGAGTACGAACGACTTGCTCTTCGGGCCGCCGGTGAGGCCGTCGAGATCCTGAGCCTCGGCGGTGGCGCCGAGCGTGGTGATGACGAGGGCCTGGGTCTCACCGCGCTGGAAGAGCGCGGATCCGTGCACGCGCGGGAGCACACCGACCTCGGACTTGAGCTCGCGCAGCTCGTTCGTGCCGCGGCCGCCGGCGCGGTAACCGCTGTTGAGGATGAGGCCGCGATAGGCGTCTTCCTGGAGTTCCTCGAAGGCGAGTTCGACGTGGAACGGATCGAAGTTGCCCTCGCCGAGTTCCGCGGTGAGCGCGGCCTCGGCCTCTTCCTTGGCGGCGCCGACGGCGACATTGCGGTCCTGCTTGTTCTTGGCCTTCACGCCCTCGGTCACCTTGGCGCGGGCGACGCGGTCGATGATGGCGAAGACCTTCGGGTCGCAGGTGTGGAGCTTGATCTCCTTCTTGGGTTTCCCGTGCTCCTTCGTGAGTTGCTTGATCGCGGCGATGATCGGCTGGATGGCCTGATGGGCGAACTCGAGGGCGGCGATGAAACGCTCTTCGGGCACTTGGTCGCCGGACCCTTCGATCATGAGCATCTCCGTCTCGGTGCCGACGTAGATCAGGTCGAGGCTGGATGAATACATCTGCTCGATGGTGGGGTTCACCACGAACTTGCCTTCGATCTCGCCGACGCGCACGCAGGCGATCGGGCCGTTCCACGGGATGTCCGACATGGCGAGGGCGGCGGAGGCGCCGTTGACCATCGCGATATCGGGCTCGTTGGTCACATCGGTGGAGAGCAGCAGGCCGACGATCTGCACCTCATTGAGGAAGCCCTTGGGGAAGAGCGGGCGGCAGGGGCGGTCGCAGAGGCGGGAGGTGAGGATCTCCTTCTCGGAGGGACGACCCTCTCGCTTGAAATAGCCACCGGGAAACCGGCCGGCGGCGGAGAACTTTTCGCGATAGTCGACGGTCAGGGGGAACCAAGTCTGGCCCGCCTTGAGTTTCTCGGCGACTGTGGCGGCGACGAAAACGATGGTCTCGCCGATCTGGACGGTGACGGCGCCATTGGCCAGGGCGGCCAAGGAGCCCGTGCTAAACGTGATCCCGGCTGACGGGACCGCGAGGGAGAACTTCTGATTCATTACGATCTGATGGTGGTGATGTGCCGCCAGCCAGACCCGTGGGATGAGAGATTTCCGTCTGCCTCCAGCGAACGACCGAAGGTCAATGGACTGGCCGCGCGCGCGGTGGCCCGAGGGTGGGGGCAGGCGGAAATGTCTCAGCCCGAAAGGAGGCTGGCGAACGAGGTTTTACTTAACGGAACAAACGAACAGGCAAACCAAACAGGCATTCCGGACGGAGGTCGCGCCCAAAGTGCGGGCGTCGATGCATTTGCCCGAAAACCACGCGCCCGACCGGCGGTTTGCGCCGGTGTCGCACGAGGTGACACCGGGTGTGACCGCACGCGGTCGGGCGTGCTGGGTGGAGGCAGGCGGGAAACGGAATCCAGTCGTAGGACCGGGAACCGCGACCGCGCTGCCGAGGGACAAACCTACCTGCGCAGGCCGAGGCGCTGCAGGAGGTCGTTGTAGCGAGCGAGGTCGTGCCGCTTCAGATAGTCCAGCAGCTTGCGGCGGCGGCTCGCGAGGGCGAGCAGGCCACGGCGGGAGTGGAAATCCTTGCGGTGAACACGGAGGTGGTCGGTGAGGTGACTGATGCGGGCGGAGAGCAGGGCGACCTGCACCTCGCACGAACCGGTGTCCTTCTCGTTGACCTTGTACTTCTCGATTACTTCTTGTTTGTTAACGATTTCTGACATGTTTCGGTGTTTGGGTTACTGCACCATCCCCGGCCCCGCACCAGCGGAGCCGCAGAGCCAGCCGAAGCCGGTTCTGCCGTTGGCCACCCGCCGGAGGCGGATGGGGACGTGGAAGCAGATCGATACCGACGATTTGCTTCTGGCGTAAGGGCAGATGTTCATGAGCGGGTTTTCAGGCCGCAAGAAGAAAAGCAGGCCTCGGGCCATGCTTCGGGGGAGCGAGTCTGGGGCGTCTCCTCATGGAGCGGAAAGCGTGCGGACGATTCTCATCTCGAGGGTGGGCGGCAATGCCCAAGTGGGCCGTTTCTCCCTATTTCGGCATCAGGCAGCCCGACTCGAGGCAGGAATCGGCCGGAAGGGATTGAGCGCCTTGGCGGAGCTCTGGGCGCCCCTTTTTGTGGCGCGACGGCAAGCCGCCTATCGACCTGATCGGGGTTGACGCGACCCGGTCGAGTCCTGCCGATGAGCGGTCGACGCGCCTGCCCCTTCCCCCATGCACCCACTATTGATCTCTCCAACCCACGCGCGTCGATTCGCCGAGCGCGCCGTTGCCTTGCGGGAGCCGTGGCCCGATGTGGCGAGCGCGCTGCGCGAACAGGGGTATGTGCAGCTCGATCCCATCAATGTCTGCGGGCGCATGCATGACCTCAACCTGCGCAACCGGGTCGCCCACTATCGCGAGGGCGACCTCCTGGCCTATGTGCACCCGGGCGAGGGGCGGCCGCGCGAGGCGTTTGAGCACTACCTGCCGGGTCGCGGCATCCTGGTGGTGTTCCCGATGGCATTCTGGCCCGTGGTCGCGACGGTCATGGCGGAACGGCGCAACGGGCGCTCCCGCGACTGGCCGGCGCGACCGCTCACGCGGGCGGAGGAGAAGATCGGCGAGCGGATCCTCGCGGAGTTGCGCGATCGCGGTCCGCTGAGTTCGGATGACATCGAGCACGAGGGCCGCGCCCGCACCGCCTGGGGCACGCAGGGCCGCCTGGTCAAGCACGTGCTCGAGGCGCTCTTCCATCGTGGCGACGTGTTGATCTGCGCCCGGCGCGACTTTCGACGTGTCTACGACCTGCCCGAGCGGGTGATCCCGGCGCCGGTTCGCGCGCGGGGGCTCCTCGAACTCGAGGTGGTGCGACGCGAGCTGGCCCACCTCGAGCTGCGGCAGCGTCGGCTCGTGGCCCTGAGGCGGCATGAGCGGGCTTGGGTCGACGGGCTCGCGATGGACGTCCGTGTCGGGGACGGTCCGGTCCTGCAGATCCTGCGAGAGGACGCCGCGAGACTCGACGCGGCGGCGCGCGACGACGCCACGGAAGCAGGCGCCACTTCCGCGCAGCTGCTGGCGCCGCTCGATCCGCTCATCTACGATCGCAGGGTGACGAGGCGCGTCTGGGATTTTGACTACACGTGGGAAGTGTACACGCCGGCTGCGAGACGCGTGCGCGGCTACTATGCTCTGCCTGTGCTCTCGCGTGGTGAGATCGTCGGGCACGTCGAACCGCGGGCCGACCGCGCGGACCGGCGCCTCCAGGTGGTGTCACGCCGCGTCCGTCGCGGCCACGCCACGCGCGACGCGGTGCGCAGCCTGGCGACGTTTCTCGGACTGCGCGCACCAGGCTGATCGGCGTTTGCCTCGGCCCAGGGAAACATCGAGGCTGCCGCGACGTCTACCGAGCCAACTTCCATGCGCGTCTTCCGAATCGCCTTCGCCATCACTCTGTCCTGCGTCGCCACGCTGGTCGCGCCGGCCCGCGTGTTCACCGTGGCCGTCTACAACGTCGAGAACCTCTTCGATATCGATGGCGTGAGCCTCTTCGACGAGTACCAGCCCGAGACCTACGGCCCGCAGCACCTCGCGCGCAAGCTGGAGAACATCTCCAGGGTGCTCCAGCGCTTCAACGGTGGCGACGGGCCCGACATCGCGATCCTGAGCGAGATCGAGGCGGATCAGACACCGGACACGACCGTCGACGATGTGGACGCCTTTCTGAAGAAGTACGCGCGCACCAAGGCCAGGACGCTGCTCACCGGCAAAGACCGGCTCACGCCTGAACTCGTCGGCGTTCCCGCGCACGTGTGGCTGCTCAAGCAACTCCGCGACGACCGCCTTTCGCCGTATCGCGCCGCCGTCGGCCGCTGGCGCCAGGACCCGACCGGGCACACCGTCGCGCAGACCACCGTCGTGCTCACGCGCTTCCCGATCGTCGAGCAACGCACGCACGATACCGACGGCGCGCGTGGCATCCTCGAGGTGGTCCTTGAAGTCGACGGCCACCGGCTGCACGTCTTCAACAACCACTGGAAGTCCGGCGCGGGCGATCCAGCCACCGAGCCGGTGCGCCTCGGCAACGCGCAGGTGCTGCGCGACCGACTCGACGAGATCCTGCGCGCCGACCCCAACGCCGATGTGATCCTCGGCGGCGACTTCAACTCGCAGTACAACCAGAAACAACGCTACCCGCAGATGCCGCGCACGGCCATGAACGACGTCCTGCGCTCCCAGGGGGACGAACTCGCGCTCCAGATGCCGGGCGGGCCTGATCTCTACAATCTCTGGTTTGAGCTGCCGAACGACCGTCGCGGCAGTGACGTCTTCCGCGACGAGTGGGGCACATTGATCCAGATGCTGGTGACGCGCGGACTCTATGACTTCAACGGTATCCAGTATCTGGACAACACCTTCGCGGTCGGCGCGTTCCCCGGCCTCAATGCCGACGAGACCTCGCGGCGACCGGTCCGCTGGCAGTTCGCCGGGGGCGGCTCGGGATTCTCCGACCACTTCCCGGTCTTCGCCATGTTCCGCACCGTGGAGGACGGCCGGCGTGACGAATGGTCGGTCCCGACCAATCCGAGCCGTACGGTGACCGGGCCGGCGGAGGCCGTGCCGGCGCCGCTGCCGCTCGAGTCGGCCACGGTCGTGGCGGCCCTCCCGCGCGACGTGGAGTTCCGGACCGCCGCCAACATCGGAAAGCTCTTCCGCGTCTCCGGCACGGTGAGTTCGGTCAAGCCGTTCCGCCTCGCCGTGGAGGGTTCGACCGGGGGCGAGATCGTGCTGTGGGTGCGCGACCCGGCCGTGCGCGCGACCTTCTTCGGCCGTCACAAGGTCGGCGACCGGATCGAGGTCGCCGGCGAACTCGGCCAGTACCGCGGCGACTGGCAGGTGGTGATCCCCGACCGCGCCGTGCCGTCGAAGTGACGGAGCCGTCGGCGCGGAGCGTGGCGGGTATTCGGACCTCGGCTACACGGGCCGGGTGATCGAATCGGCGGCGCGGCGCAGGGCGGCGGCCAGATCGTCGGGCCGGGTCGGTTTGCTCAAGTAGTCGTCCATTCCCGACTCCAGGCATTTGTCCCGGTCGCCCTGCATCGCGTTGGCGGTCATCGCGACGATGCGCACCTCAGGGCGCCGTGGATGTGCGGCGAGCCGGCGGGCGGTGTCGTAGCCGTCGAGCTCCGGCATCTGGCAGTCCATGAAAATGACGTCGTAGTTCACGCGCTCGAAGGCCTCGAGCACCTCGAGGCCGTTGCACGCAAGGTCGGCCTCGAAACCGAGCTTCTTGAGCTGGATGCGCGTGAGGCGCTGATTGACGGGATTGTCCTCGGCGATCAGCACGCGCAGCGTTGGGAGGGCGGGGGCGGCGTCGCCGGGTGCTCCCGGTGCCGTCGTGGCGGGCGCGGCGGACTCGGCCTGGAGCGCGCGCTGGATGGTCTGCATGAGCTCGCGCTGGCGGATGGGTTTGGCCATCGAGGCATTGATGCCGATGGCTGCAAGTTCGCCCGCCGTGAAGCGCCGGTCCACCGAGGTGAGCAGGGCCATCGCCACGCCGCGCAGGCGGGGGTCGGCGTGGATCGTGCGGGCGAGGGTGATGCCGTCCATGCCGGGCATGTGGTAGTCGAGCAGCACGAGTCGGAACGGATCACCCGCCGTGGCGGCGGCGCGCAGCATGCCGAGCGCCTCGTCGCCGCTGGCGGCGAGGTCGAGGCGTGATCCCGAGGCATCGAGGTAGTGCTGGAGCACGGTGCGGTTGATCTGGTTATCGTCGACGCCGAGGACGCGCTGGCCGCGCAGGGTTTCCGGGCCCGGATCGAGCGGGGCGGGTGTGCCGCGGGCGAACTCGACGGTGAACCAGAAGGTCGAGCCCTGGCCGATCTCGCTGCGCACCCCGATCTGGCCGTTCATCTGCCCCACGATCTGGTGGCAAATGGCGAGGCCCAGGCCCGTGCCGCCGTATTTGCGCGTCGTCGACACGTCGGCCTGGCTGAAGGGCATGAAGAGCCGCTGCTGCTCCTCCGGCGAGATGCCGATGCCCGTGTCGCGGACCTCGAAGCGCAGCAGGTAGCCGCCGCGCGTCTCGCGCTCGAGCGCGACCGAGACGGATACCTCGCCCTTTTCGGTGAACTTGATCGCGTTGCCCAGGAGGTTGAGCAGCACCTGGCGCAGTCGGCCCGGGTCGCCGCGCAGTTTCTGGGGCAGCGTCGTGGGGATGAGCGCGGCGAGTTCGAGGTGCTTGGAGGCGGCGCGGGCGGCGAGCAGGTCGAGCGTGTCGTCGACGGTTTCGGTGAGATCGAAGTCGAGCGTCTCGAACTGGAGCTTGCCCGCCTCGATCTTCGAGAAGTCGAGGATGTCGTTCAGCACCGTTAGGAGGGCCTCGGCGCTGTTGCGGATCGTCAGGGCGAAGTCGCGCTGCTCGTGCGTGAGCGTCGTATCCAGAAGCAGGTTGCTCATGCCGATCACGCCGTTCATGGGCGTGCGGATCTCGTGGCTCATGTTGGCCAGGAACGCGCTCTTGGCCTGGGTGTTGGCCTCGGCGGCGTCGCGTGCGCGCTTGAGCTCCTCCTCCACGCGCTTGCGCTCGGTGATGTCGCGCGCGACGCACAACGTGCCCGTGACGCGATCGTCCTCGACGAGGAAGCGCATGGCCACCTCGACCCAGATGAGCGTGCCATCCTTGCGGCGGAACTGCGTCTGGAAGGGCTGGATCTCGCTGCCGGGCCGGGCCTTGAGCAGCGAGGTGCGCAGGCCGATGCGATCGCTCTCGTCGATCAGGTCGTAGATCGACAAGCGGGGCGCGTCCTCGCGGGAGTAGCCGGTCATGGTTTCGCCGGCGGGGTTGAACAGCGTAAAGTTGCCCGACAGATCGAGCATGAAGATGAAGTCGCTGGCCTTCTCGATGATGTTGCGTTGGCGGTCCTCGAGGCGCGCCTCCTTCACCAGTTGCCGGCGGATCTGGCCGGTCTGGTGCTGGACGCGGCGGCGCAGGGAGACGACCCACGCGAAGGCGAGACTGACGACCACGGCGAGCGCGGTGGCCAACATCCGGGCCCGCTCGGCGGTGAACCATGACGGGCGGTCGATGACCCTGACGTCGTCGGCGGCGCGCAGGAGCAGGCTGAGCGGGTTGGCGTGCTCTCCACTCGTCGCGTCGACCCTGTATACACCGGTCAGTTCGAGTCGTGAGCCGGGGACGAGTTGATCAAGCAGTCGTGGGGTGACTTGGGCGCTGCTCAGCGTCGCGGGAAACGTGATACCGTCGGCACCCATCTGCAGGACGAGACCGCTCTCCTCGGATCTGAAGTCGAGGAGCGTTGCTTGAGTGCGAACGAATCGGCAGTCGTAGTTCGAATCGGTCTGCAGGCTGTTCAACACCATGGGGACCATGGTCCGGGTATTGTCGATCACCCGATATCGCGCCTCGCGCAGGGCGAAACGCTCCTGGCTGTGGCCCACGAGTCCGACCAGATCGACGGTCTGCCCGGCTTCAGGCAAACCGGACTCGCCAGGGAACACGTAGATGCCCGGCTGGTTCACCTCGGAGGCATCCTGGACGATGAAGCCGTCGTCCGGCAGATGGGCGAGAACCCGGCCACGGATGCGGGCGAGCACGACTCCCTTGCGCAGGCGGTTGAACGAGCGCAGCTCCCGGATCGTCTGCAGCTCGCGTTCGAAGGGATCGGTTCGCGCCTTGTCGATCTCCTCGATGTCGGAGAGGAGGTTGAGAAGGAGTGTGACGCTTTCGACCTTGTGGTTGGGGGGGCTCGCCTCGATCTCGCATACGCCGGTGACACGCACGATGCCGCCCACGTACTGGTCTGCGGCGGGATTGTGGGGCAGCGATGCGGTGAACGTTCGCCCTCCCGCGCCGACGAGTTGCATCCGCGTCCACCGCGGCGCGCCATCGACGACCTCGTGTGAGACAGAACGCACATATCCCGCCAGCTTGATGCGCTGGGCGTCCTCGGAGCCGGACCAGGCCTGCTCGACGGTCATCAGCGGCGGGTCGTCAAGTATTTGGTTCGACTGGAGAACGATGGACTCGGCGGTCACGGCGCGCGCCGCGCCATCGTCGACCGTACGTCCCTCGACCACGACGACCGCGCCTGGCGACGGGGGGGCGAGCTCGCCATCCAGAGTACCGACCGGCCGGATCACCTCGATGCCCGCGGAGGCGTCGCGGATGAACAGGCGCAGGGCGTGCGGGCTGGACCATGTGACCACACCGACGAGCTTTGCGGCGCGCCCCTCGGCCGCGGCGGCGTCGTCCAGATTGAGCAAGTCTTCAGCTCTTCGATACGTCAGGCGCACCGCATTCCCTAGTGCCGGCCGGACGCGCTCGGGATTCGTAAGTTCGCGAAAGAGCGGGCGGGTCAGGAGCACCTGCGTGCCGTCCCTGGCCGGGTAGCCCCAGACCTCCACCTGAGTGTTCAGGGCCCCGGGCATCTTCTGGGCTGTCAGGATCGTGATCTGGCCGCTCTCGTCCTCGATGATGACCGATCGTTCCGGGACGACTCGCCGGATGGTGCCGATGAGGCGCACGGGTTTGTCGGACGGGAGTTCCGCTAGGCTCCCGATAAGCGAGGGCGGAATGTTGAAGCGCGAATCACCGACAAGTGTCGTCTCGGGCGTGATGGTGGCGAGCCGGCCGACCCAGAGACTGCCCCTAAAGTTGCGGTCGCTCGAGCGCTCGCCAGCGAGGATGCCGTCGAGGCTGACGATCTGTCCACGGTAACCGACGAAGCGGTCGGTCTCACGCGTCTGGTAGCGTGCGGTGACGGCATAGCCGTCGACGATCATGGCCAGTGCGACATGAAAAGGACCCTCGTCAGATTGTTCCTGCACGAGGCCGGTGAGTCGAACCATGCGACCCTCGAGGGACGGGTCCGTCAAGGTGCCGTCCACGCGAATCGTCTGGAAGTCGCGGTAAGGCGTGACTGTCTCGACCGACATGGACGGTATGATCGCAAAAGCGCCTGGGAGCGG
Organism: Opitutaceae bacterium; assembly: GCA_014879845.1. Taxonomy (GTDB): domain Bacteria; phylum Verrucomicrobiota; class Verrucomicrobiia; order Opitutales; family Opitutaceae; genus JAEWQP01. The sequence goes on along the minus strand of JACSRI010000144.1, from coordinate 17,724 downwards.
TCGGACCAGGCCGGAGACCCGGATCACCTGGCCCGTGGCCAGGTCGAGGTCCGTGCGCCTGATGTTGAAGAAGTTCATCTGTCCGCCACTTTCCGCCCACATGACGTCCCAGCCCGGGTCGCAGTAGCCGACGTGGAGTTCGAAGTCGAAGCGATGCAACCAGTGGCGCCGGTCGGGCTGCACGTTCCAGTAATCCTGGATTGTGGTGAGCAGCGGTAGCTTCTCCGGAGGGATGTCCTTGCCGGACAGGTCGGCGGGCGCAGGTGACGTCGCGGTGGTGGACTCGAGTGCGCCCTCAGGCGTCGGTTCCGGTTCGGGTGCGAGCTGGCTTGGCCGGAGGATCGGTCTCTGGAGCCGCCAGCCACGCGTGGTGAGTTCGGGGACTCCGCAGATCTCGAGGCGGCGTCCGCGGGCGACGCCGTGTGGCGGAGCTGTGGATACGCGGATCCTTCCCGTCGCGTCGCTCACGATGAGTTCGCGATCTGAGTCGATCGCATCCAGGCGGCCCTCCACGCGGACCCACGGGGTGCGCCGAGACGGTCCGACGGGGACCTGCGTTGCGTATTGCCCGAGGGATGCGATCTGCGTGAGGGGCAGTTCTGTGAAGCGTGGGTCCTCGGCGGCGAGACCGGCGGACTCGATGACCGACGTGTCACCGAGGAAGACCTGCGCGGTGAACTCGGGCGTCGTCTGTCGGTTCGGCAGCAGGATGCCTTCGACTGTAACCTGATGTCCGGCCAGATCCGGAACAGGAGCGTCCGCCTCCAACCTGAGGATGCCCAGCATACGCTCACCGCCGGCGATGAGGTGAAGACGCACGTGGGTGTCGTCCTCGGAGAACTGCTTGTCGACGAAGGCCTCGAGCCGGACGAGAGCGATTTCGAGGCGAAGCAGTTGTGCGAGGTTGTCCTCGACGACGACCGCCTTGAATGGACGGTCGCTGACCACGCGCGTGGCCGTGAGGGAGCTTAGCGCAAACTTCGTATTCGGCCGGACGATGCCCGTCAGTCGGACGACGTCGCCGGTGTGGAGTGGGGGAGCAGGTTTCCCGATATCGAGGTACTGCGGGGGGGCGTCGCCGCTGAGGACGTAGGCCATGTTCCAGTCCGGGTCGAAATAGGCGAGGTGCACCTCCATATCGATCCGGTGGGGTTCGCTCTGGTGCGCGGGCGGGACCGCATAGACGTCGCCCATCGAGCGCAGCACGGGCAGGGCGGGATCGACCTCGGATGGGAGGCCTTCCCCGGCGATGGCCACGCACACCGTGGTCCCCATGAGCCCGCATGCCCAAAGCGAATACGCGATGAGACACCAGATCCGGCCGGCGATCCGGCGGATGGGCTGCGAGGTTTGCGGGGGCATGATCCGGGACGCGGGGAGCTTGATATCTTTTTATCGACCCGGGGCGATGCCGCTGGAATACGGCTCTTTCTGGAGCCGGACTCAGGTGTTTCATCCAGGCCGGACCGGGGCCGGAGGGTGGTCGAGTACAACAAAAAACCGCCCGGCGGACCGGGCGGTTTTGCAGGTAAGTGTTTCGTGGACGGCCGACCTCAGCCGAGCTTCTGCGCGGCGGCGACGATGGCCTCGGGGGTCATGCCGAGTTCCTTCATCACCACCGGGAACGGCGCGGACAGGCCGAAGCGGTCGATCGCGAGGATCTTGCCTTCCGGTCCGACATACTTGTGCCAGAGGGCGGAGACTCCGGCCTCGATGGCGATGCGCTTCTGGCAGGACGCCGGGAGCACGCTCTCGCGGTACTCCTTCGACTGTTTGTCGAAGCGCGCCATCGACGGCATCGAGACCACGCGCGTGCCGGCGCCGAGCTGCTTGGCGGCGAGGATCGCGTGCTGGAGCTCCGAGCCCGTGGCGATGAGGATGCGCTCGAGCGCGGCGCTTTCCTTCACGGCGACGTAGGCACCCTTGATCGTGCCCTCGCGGCGCACCTGCACCGGGATGTCGTTCTGGTTCGGCAGCGCCTGGCGCGTGAGCGCGAGCATCGTCGGGCCCTCGGTGTTCTCCAGCGCGGCGGCGAACGCGCCCGCGGTTTCCTCGGGGTCGCCCGGGCGGATGACGTCGAAGCCGGGGATCAGGCGCACCGACGAGATCGTCTCGACCGGCTGGTGCGTGGGACCGTCCTCACCGACACCGACGGAGTCGTGCGTGTAGATATAGACAACGGGCAGGCGGGCCAGCGCGGCGATGCGCATGGACGGCCGCGAGTAGTCGGCGAAGACCAGGAACGTCGCGCACGACGGACGGAAGATGCCGTCGTAGGCGATGCCGTTGCTGATCGCGGCCATGCCGTGCTCACGGATGCCGTAGCGAATGTTGCGGCCGGCGCGGTTGGTTTTGTCGAAATCCTTGTCCGCGGCGATGTAGTTGAAGGTCGAGCCGTAGAGGTCGGCGCTGCCCGACATGAACAACGGCAGGGCGGCGGCGAGCGGCTGGAGCACGTCGCGGCCGGCGGCGCGGGTCGCGAGCTTGGCGTCGGCCGGGAAGGCCGGGATCTTTGCCAGCAGGTCGGCGGCGGCGGGCTGCACCGTGCGCTGGTTGAGCAGCTCGGCGAGCGCGGGGTTGGCCGTGCGCCACGCGCTGTAGAGTTTCACCCAACGCTTGTACTGACGTTCGCACTTCTTCTTCTGCTCGGCGAAGTAGGCGTAGACGTCGTCGCTGACGTAGAAGTGCTGGTCGGCGGGCAGGCCGAGGCCCACGCGCGCGGTGTCGCCGAACTTCGCGCCGCCTTCGCCGTGGCCTTTGTTCGTGCCCTGCACCTCGGGGATGCCCTTCGCGATGACCGTCTTGGCGATGATCATCTGCGGCTTGCCGGAGGTGGCCTTCTTGGCCCGGGCGATCGCCTTCGCGATCGCGACCATGTCGTGGCCATCGGGCAGCGAGATCACGTCCCAGCCGATCGCCTTGAAGCGCTTGGCCGCGTCCTCGCTCTGCGTCTTGTCCGCCATGGCGTCGAGCGTGACGTCGTTGGCGTCATAAATGACGATGAGGTTGTCCAGACCCTGGTGACCGGCGAAGGCCATCGCCTCCATGGCCACGCCTTCCTGCATGCAGCCGTCGCCGGCGAGGCAGATGACGTGGTTGTCGAAGATCTTGTGTTCGGCGGTGTTGAAACGCGCCTCGGCCATCTTGCCGGACACGGCCATGCCGACGGCGTTGCCGATGCCCTGGCCGAGCGGGCCGGTCGTGCACTCCACGCCGGGCGTCTCGTGGAACTCCGGGTGGCCGGGCGTCTTGGAGTGGAGCTGGCGGAACGACTTGATGTCGTCCATCGAGACCGCGTAGCCGCTCAGGTGCAGCCAGGCGTAGATAAACATCGAGCCGTGGCCGGCGGAGAGGACGAAGCGGTCGCGGTTGAGCCAGCGCGGGTCGTCGGGGAAGTGTTGCAGCGCGGAACCGTAGAGCACGGCGCCGATCTCGGCGGCGCCGAGGGGGAGGCCGAGGTGGCCGATGCCGGCCTTGTGGACGGCGTCGATGGCGAGGCCGCGCGCCTGGGCGCAGGCTTTGGCGAGGATGTCAGTGTTCAGTGCCATGGCGTTTCTCAGTGGAAGGGAAGGAGACTTGGGGGGGACACGTGTCGCGTCCGCGAAAGGGGCACGGAAACCCATCGCCGCGGTGAAGGGAAATAAAAAGGGCGGTCCAACAAAGGACCGCCCATGAAGAGTGGCGATGGGTTCGATGAACGCGACGCGTTCGAACCGCGCGGTGGGTACCGCTCAGGACGCAGCGGCGGGAGCCGGAGCGGCCGCCTCAGCCGTGGCCGTCTCGAGGCGCTTTTCCTTCACCTGCACGGCCCTCTTGCCCACGCGGTCGCGCAGGTAGTAGAGGCGGGCGCGCATGACCTCGGAGTCGCGATCGATCTCGATCTTCTCGATATTCGGGCTGTTGACCGGGAAAACCTTCTCGACGCCTTCGCCGTAGGAAATGCGGCGGACGGTGAAGCTCTCGGCGATGCCGTAGCCCTTGCGGGCGATGACGATGCCGGCGAAAACCTGGACGCGCTCTTTCTCACCTTCGCGCACCTTGGTGTGCACGCGGACGCCATCACCCACCTTGAAGGCGGGGAGGTCAGCCTTGAGCTGGTGCTTGGTGATCTCGTGGATGAAGTGGTTCATGATGTTACGGTAGTAAATCTGGGCGGAGGCGTCGGGTTTTCTCAAGGGACTGCTCGAGCCTCCAGCGCTCGATGAGCGCGTGATTGCCGGAGAGCAGGACCTCAGGAACCTTCCACCCCCGGAAATCGGCGGGCCTCGTGTATTGAGGGAAGTCGAGCAAATTGCGGGTGAAGCTTTCGTGCGTCAACGAGTTTTCTTCGCCCAAAACACCGGGGATGAAACGGGCCAGGACATCGACGACGACGGCGGCGGCAATCGTGCCGTTGGTGAGCACATAATCGCCGATGCTGATCTCCTCGTCGATGATGTGGTCGCGGATGCGCTGGTCGATGCCCTCGTAGTGGCCACTGAGGAAGATCAGGTGCTGCTCGCCGGCGAGGCGCTGGCCGACCGTCGGGCTGAGTGGTGTGCCGTCGGGCGAGAGATAGATCGTGCGCGAGCCCGGCGTGCGGAGTTGCTCGATCGCGGCGAAAACGGGCTCGGGCTTGAGCACCATGCCGGCGCCGCCGCCAAAGGGGCGGTCGTCGGCGGTCTTGTGCTTGTCGGTCGACCAGTCGCGGAGGTTGTGGATGCGCAAGTCGATGTGGCCGCGCTCGCGGGCTTTGCCGATGATGCTCTCGCCCAGCAGGCCATCGAGCATGGCCGGAAAGAGGGTGAGGAGATCGATGCGCATCGGATGGGGGAACAGGTTAGGTCACAGAGATCACAGAGGAGACACAGAGGTCACAGAGCTGGGCAAGGGCTTCCGAGGGGATTCTGCGGTGGCTCCGGTCTATTCATGTCCAGAAGCCCGGAATCAAGAAGGGCCTAGGCTTGAATCTGCGTGTTCACACAGAGGAGGACGTCTCCGTGAACTCGGTGTCTCCTCTGTGCCCTCTGTGGTCCTGCCTCGGCTTCAGCGTCGGAAAAACAAAGAGGCCCGGCGCGGGCCGGACCTCGGGGACGATTAAGGACGTTTCAGCGAACCGGGCGATCGCGAGGACCGCGTCTTCGGCCGGCTTACTTCGCGGCCGCGGCGGCCTTGGCCTTCTTGATCAGGCTGCGGACGGTGTCCGTCGGGACGGCGCCCTTGCTGACCCAGTAGTCCGCGCGCTCGAGGTCGATCTTGAGCGGGAGCTCCTTGGACTTCGGCTGGTAGACGCCGATCTGCTCGGTCGCCGCACCGTCGCGGCGGTAGCGCGCCTCGGAGACGACAACACGGTAGGCGGGAATGTGCGTGGCGCCGACGCGCGACAGTTTGATTTTCAGAGCCATGGTCTTGGTGCGATTCTCTCGGAAAGGAGGTTTCTGACGAAAAACCGGGCATCGTCCGGTGAAGATTGCTCTTGTCAAGCCCCATAACGGGACCCGAAGTTCCGCCCCTTTTTCCACGCCATGCTCCGCGCCGGTATCGTCGGCCTACCGAATGTAGGCAAGTCCACGCTCTTCAACGCCGTCACCCGATCCCGCAAGGCGGAGGCTGCCAACTACCCGTTCTGCACGATCGAGCCGAATGTCGGCGTGGTCGTGGTCCCGGATGACCGGCTCTACGTCCTCCAGAAGATCGCGAAGACCCAGGTCGTGATCCCGGCGGCGATCGAGTTTGTCGACATCGCCGGCCTCGTCGCCGGCGCGTCCAAGGGCGAGGGTCTTGGCAACCAGTTCCTCGCCAACATCCGCGAGGTCGACGCGATCATCCACGTGGTCCGTTGTTTCGTCGACGACGACATCATCCACAACATGGGTGCCGTCGATCCGGTGCGCGACATCGAGGTGATCAATACCGAGCTCATCCTCGCCGACATGGACGCCTGCCAGAAGCGCCTCGAAAAGGCGCAGAAGAAGGCGCGCGGCCAAGACAAGGAGGGCATCGCCGAGGTCGCCCTGCTCGACAAGGTCATCCCGCATCTCAATGCCGGCAAACCCGCCAACACGCTCGAGTTCGACGACCAGGAGCGCGCGATCCTGAAGAGTTTCTTCCTGCTCAGCGCCAAGCCCGTGCTCTACGCGTGCAACGTCGCCGAGACCGACATCGCCGATCCGTCGAAAAATCCCTACGTCGCCAAGGTTGCGCAGTTCGCGCGCGAGCACCACGACGCCGGCAGCACGGTGATCTGCGCCAAGCTCGAATCCGACCTCGTCGACCTCAGCCCCGAGGAGGCCAAGGACTACCTCAAGGAGTACGGTGTGACCGACTCCGGCTTCTCCGCGCTGATCCGCGGTACCTACGACCTGCTCGGCCTGATGACCTACTTCACGGCCGGGGAAAAGGAGGTGCGCGCCTGGACGATCCACAAGGGCTGGAAAGCCCCGCAGGCCGCCGGCGTGATCCACTCCGATTTCGAGAAGGGCTTCATCAAGGCCGAGATCGTGTCCTACGAGGACCTCACCCGCCTGGGCAGCGTGGCCGCCGCGCGCGAGGCCGGGAAGTACCGCCTCGAGGGCAAGGAATACGTCTTTCGCGACGGCGACGTCGCGCTCTTCCGCTTCAACACCTGAGGCTCCTCGGCGGCGTCCTTGGTCGCGCCGCTCGCAAATCCGACGCGTTGACTAACTTGTCGGACATGTCGTCGATCGACTCCGATAGGCCGGAGGCGCCGTCCGTCGTCCCGGCTGGGATGGCGGAGGTCGGGTGCTTCGCGACCGAGCGTGAGGCGGGCGAACACGGGCTCGTCGTGCTCGCGATGCGGCTGGGCTATTGGATAGAGCCAACTCCCGCGGGCTTCAGCCTCCGGGTCGCCGCGCCGGCCGCCGGCGAGGTGCGGGCGCAACTCGCGCTCTTTGACCGCGAGAGCGTCGGCTGGCCTCCGCGCCTCGTGCCAGTCGCGAGGTTGCGCTTCGCCTGGGCGATGCCGCTGGCCTGGGCCATCACGACGGTGGCCGCGTTTCGCCTGCAGGCCCGCTGGCCGGGCCGGTTCGAGGCCGCAGCTGCGCTGCGTGCCGACGCACTCTTCGGCGCGGGCGAGTGGTGGCGGCCCGTGTCGGCTCTGTTCCTGCACGCCGATCTCGGCCACCTCGTCGCCAATCTCGGGGCCGGCTTCTTCCTCTTCGGGCTGGTCCTCGGCGGACTGGGCCGCTGGCGCGGCGGTCTCGCGCTCGCGGCCGCCGCGGTCGGCGGCAACGTCGTCGCGGCCGCATTGCACCCGTGGACTGGATACAACTCCATCGGAGCGTCGACGGCGGTGTTCGGCGCCCTCGGCGTGCTGACCGGCGCGGCCATGCGTGCGGTGCTCCGGCGCGGCGGACTCGGTTCCTGGCGCGCCTTGCTCCTCCCGCTATTTGCCGGCTTCAGCCTGCTGGCCCTCCACGGAGCCGGCGGGCTCGCGACGGATGTCGTGGCGCATGCGACCGGCTTTGGTGCGGGGGTGATGCTCGGTGTGTTCCTCCGTCCTCGCACGGGCGCCGCAGCATGACCGACTGGGAAGCGGCTGGCTTGCCTTGGGCGCGGTTCGTCGGAATCTTCGGGGACATGCCCCTTCGCTTCCTGCCTCGGCTCGTCCCGGTCCTGATGCTTGGCTGCGTCCTGTCCGCGGGCCCCGCGCTCTTCGCCGGCAACCCCTTCACCCTTTTCTCCACGCCGTCAGGTGATGTGTTCATCGTCACGGACCTGACTCCGGCGGGGAAGGATTTCGTGCCGCCGACGAAGGAGGAGCCGGTGCACTGCTACGCCATCAACTTCGGGTGCTCCTTCGGCGCGCTCCAGGGCGAGAAGCTTCCCGATCCCACCGAGTTTGGAAGTTTCGTCGGCAAGCTGCTCGCCGAGCAGGGCTACCTCGGCAGCGATGAGAAGCACCCGCCGAAACTGCTGATCACGATCCAGTGGGGCGTGTTGCGTGGCAAGGAGGGTTACAACATGACGTTCCTCGGCGCTGACAAGGTCGGCCTGGTGGCCGACGAAGGTTCGCTTTCGGACTACGAAGGCAAGATCGTGCCGGATTCGGCCCGGAGCGCGGCGGCCCAGAAGATATACGACCTCGCGGGTGACGATCTGTATGTCGCGACGGTGTGCGGTTTCGACTACGTGGCGTACACGGCCGGAAAGGCCGAAATGCTCTGGAAGACACGCATCGCGTGTTCCTCGGTCGGACAGTCGCTCGCGAAAGCACTGCCAGACATGGTCACCCTCGCCGCGCCGGCCATCGGCCGCGAGACTACGCAGGTCATCGTGACCAACCCCGCCGACAAACGCGAGGGCCAGGTCAAGCTCGGCGAACTCGAGGTGATCGAGGAGGACGCGGACAAGCCGACGACGCCGGAGGCGAAGTGACCGCGTCCCAGGGGGGCTTCGGCGCGCGCCGTCGCGCCCGGCGATGTTCGATCGTTGGGACACCAGCTGGAGTGACACCGCTCGCGGGCGGCGCCAGTCTCGCGGTATGCCTCGTCCCCCGCGTCCGCACCTTGTCGTTTCCCTCCTCGCCCTGCTTCTCGTTCAACGCGCCTTCGGCGCGCCCGCACCGATCGTCTCGTTGACCGAGCCCGAGCGACTGACCGCCACGGTCGAGCGGCTCGATGCCACGGCGATGGATGCGCTCGTCGCACCTGGCGCGGAACTCGAGATCCTCGCCACCGGCTTCACCTGGTCCGAAGGACCGGTGTGGATGGTGCGTGAGAGTCAACTTGTCTTCAGCGATGTGCCGGAGAACATCGCCTACCGCTGGCGCGAAGGGAAGGGTGTGGAGGTGTTCCTCAATCCCAGCGGCCAGACCGGGCCCGACGAGGGCTCGCGCGAGCCTGGCTCCAACGGGCTCGAACTCGACGCGCAGGGCCGCCTGCTGCTCGCGCAGCACGGCGACCGCCGCCTCGCGCGACTCAACAACGACGGCCGCACCTTCACCACGCTCGTCGCCCGCTTCGAGGGCCGGCGCTTCAACAGCCCCAACGATCTCATCCTGGACCGGGCCGGCGTGGTCTACTTCACCGATCCGCCCTACGGCCTCGGCAAGACGCAGACGCAGGAGATCGACTTCTGCGGCGTGTATCGATTCTCCACCGACGGCGCGCTTTCCGTCGTCAGCCGCGAACTCTCGCGCCCGAACGGCATCGGGCTCTCGCCCGGCGACCGCGTGCTCTATGTGGCCAACTCCGACGGTGCCCGTCCCATCATCATGGCGTTCGACCTGCGTGGCGACGGCACGGCCGGTCCGGGGCGGGTGTTCTTCGATGGCGCCGAGTTGACCCAACGCACGGGCCGCCGCGGTGCGTTCGATGGCCTCTCCGTCGATGAGCACGGCAACCTCTGGGCGACCGGGCCGGGGGGCGTGCTCGTGCTTTCGCCCGAGGGGCGCCACCTCGGCACGCTGCTCACCGGACGCGCCACGGCCAACTGCTGTTTCGGCGGACCCGGCGGCCGCACGCTCTTCGTCACGGCGGACGATCGCCTGATGCGCCTTGAGACGAAGGTGCGTGGCGTGCAGCGGTAGGTCCTGTCCGGCACTTGTCGGCGGCACGTGTGGGCGCTACGCTTGCGCCATGATCACACGGCGCGAGGTCCTGCGGCGACTGGCGGTGATGACAGGCGGGCTTTCGCTCCTGCCTTGGCGAGCCTTGGCTGGGACCGCCGAGTCGGCGAGACCCGTCGCCGACGCGCTCGGCCCGACGCTGCCCCGCCGCGTGCTCGGCAAGACCGGCCTGCACGTATCCATGCTGACGATTGGCGGCTCGCATATCGGCCGGCCCTCCGAGGCTGACGCCCAGGCCATCATCGAGGGTGCGATCGAGCTGGGCGTGCGCACCTTCGAGACCGCACAACTCTACCAGAATGGCGGCAGCGAGGAGCGGCTCGGGAAGTTTCTCACGCCGAAGTACCGTGAGCACGTGCAACTCTTCACCAAGACCATGGCCGAGGATGCGGCCACGGCGCGTCGCCACCTCGAGGACTCGCTGCGCCGCCTGCGCACCGACGTGATCGACCTGTGGCAGCTGCACGACGTGCGCAGCGCCGAGCAGGCCGAGCGCCGCGTGGCGGGCGTGCTCGATGTGATGCTACGGGCGAAGGCGGAGGGCAAGGTGCGCCACATCGGTTTCAGTGGCCACGCCACGTGGCGCGCCCATGCGCGGGTGCTCGAACTCACCGACCAGTTCGAGACCTGCCTCATGCCGATCAACGTCGCCGATCCATCCTACGAGAGTTTCATCCTCAACATCCTCCCGAAACTCACGGCGCGAAACATGGGCGTGCTGGCGATGAAGACTCTCGGCGGCGACGGCCTCACCGGCCGACGCGGCAAGCCGGGCGTGATCCCCGACGTGCTCTCGGTCGCCGACGCGCTGCGTTTTGCCTGGTCGCTGCCGATCCACACCCTCGTCTCCGGAATCGCGCGCGTGCAGCACCTGCGCGAAAACGTCGAGACGGCACGCACCTTCGTGCCCCTGTCGCCGGAGGAGCGCGCCGCCCTCGTGGACAAGGTCCGCCCGTTCGCGGCGGACGGCGCGCTCGAGTACTACAAGTTCGACCGCTGAAGCGGCCCCGATGGGCTGCGGGAGACCGCACGCGCGTGGGTCATCGACTGGCGACAAGCTGGCGGTTGAAGAAGGCCGGGTCGCGCTTGGTGCGTGCGGCCACGACCTTGGCGGCACGCTGGTTGACGAGGGCGATGCCCGAGACGCGGTCGTTCTCGAGCGTGATCAGCAGGGTCGTGCAACCGAGCTTCTCGTCGACGGGTTGATTGGCGTGATAGTTCGGGTAGACCCAGACGTTGTCGCCGTACTTGGCGATCGGTTGACCGAGCTCTGCGATCACACGTGATTCGGTCGAGCCGACCTTGACGACGTCCGTGCCGTTCTTCTCGACGGCCCGGACGCGGATGGCCGTCGGGACGGGGGTAGAGCGTTCGCCCGCGATTGCCGGGCATGTCGCGGCCGCGAGGAGTGCGAGCATGCAGGTGATTTTGAGGCAGGTGTTCATGGTGGATTCCTTGGGTGGATTCGTGTGGCGACCCGGAGGGTGCCTCGGGTCCGCCGGTGTTGTGTGGCACCATGCCTGCACTAACGAAGATTTGCTTCAGGGTTTCTGCAGAACCTCTGGTTTCCGCCGGGTGCGCTCGCGGACATGCGCGGGGCGTGACATGCTGGCCGGCTCTCCATCCGGGGTCATGTTCTCCCGAATCCCAGCCCGGACGGTGGAAATGAGTCGCGAGCCCGCGCGTGGTGCCTTCGACACGACGCAATGGAGTCTCGTGCTCCGGGCCGAACATGCGGAAACGAGCGACGGCGCGGCGGCGCTGGAGGAGCTGTGCCGGACGTATTGGTTTCCCATCTACTGCTTCGCGCGTCGGCGATCGCCTTCACGCGAGGATGCGGAGGATCTCACCCAGGGTTTTTTCGCCGACCTGCTGGAGCGCGGTGCCCTCCATCACGCGGATTGTGCACGCGGGCGCTTTCGCTCGTTCCTGCTGACTTCGTTTCGCAACTACTGCTCCCACGAGCGCGAGCGGGCCGGCGCCCAGAAACGCGGTGGCGGGTGCGCGTTCGTGTCGCTCGAGGCAATCGAGTCCATGGACGAGCCGGGCCTGACCGAACTGTCCGACGAGGAGACGGCCACGCAGCTGTTCGACCGGAAGTGGGCGATGTGTGTCATCGAGTCGGCCACGGTCGCCGTCCAGAAGGAGTACGCGGCGATCGGAAAGGGCAGGTTGTTCGACGCCCTCAGGCCGCTGATCTCGGGTGGGTTTGAGGATCCCGGCTATGCCTCGCTCGCGCCGCCCTTGGGCATGACGGGCGGGGCGGTCAAGGTCGCGGCGTTCCGCCTGCGGCGGCGTCTGGCCTGGGCGATCCGCGACGAGGTCGCGCGCACGGTCGCGGACCCCGCCCATGTCGACGAGGAGATGCGGCATCTTCTCGCGGCGGTGGGCGGTTGAGCGGTGCCGGTTGAGTTTCCGGGCGAATCGCACACGTTGAGGTCGAACGGAACGCGTGTTCATGGACGGCGCGATCCCACCGCATGGCAGCATCGACGCTCCGTCGCGAACGGAGCGGAGGGTGGATGTGATGCGTTTCTCATGTGATCGCCGGCGCGACGGCCGCCGGCACTTCGGCGAATCCCCACTGCCCCAGACCAAGGAGATGTCATGACACTCAAGACAACACGGATGGATGTGTGGGTGGCTCCGATCGACGATGCGCCGGGTGGACTGGCGCGGACGCTGCGTGCGGTCGCCGACATGGGGGCCAACCTCGATTGCGTGCTCGCGCGCCGCGAGGGCACGATGAAGGGCAAGGGCGTGCTGTTCATCACGCCGCTGCACGGCAAGGAGCAGTTTGAAAACGCCGACCAGGCCGGCCTGCACCGCGCCGGGCACATCCACACCCTCAAGATCGAGGGCGAGGACCACCCGGGCATGGGCGCGGAACTCACCCGCGTGATGAGCGAGGCCGGGATCAATCTGCACGGGCTCACCGCCACCGTGCTCGGCCACCGGTTCGTGTGTTACGCGAGCTTCGACTCGGTCGCCGACCTCGAGCGCGCCGAGCAGGCGATCCACTCGCTCGACCACGAGCGCTTCCCGCGCCTGCGCGCGGCCATGCGCAAGGCCATGCGTGAGCGGGCCGTGACCAGCTGAGTCGCCCGAGCGCTTCCCTTTCGCGCAAAACCGAGTAGAGTCTGCGCCGTGGTTGGCACGACCATGGCGCAGGAGCGCGCACACGCCGCGGGCCACTGGCATCGGCTCGAGGACGGTCGCGTCCAGTGCGACATCTGCCCGCACGCCTGCAGGCTGCATGAGGGCAAGCGAGGGGTGTGTTTTGTCCGCATGGCGTGTGATGGCGGCATGGTGCTGACCACCTACGGACGCTCGAGCGGCTTCAGCATCGACCCGGTCGAGAAGAAACCCCTGCACCATTTCCTGCCCGGGAGCCCCGTGCTGTCGTTCGGCACGGCCGGCTGTAATCTGAGCTGCCGATTCTGCCAGAACTGGGACATCACGAAGTCGCGCGACACCGACCGGCTCGCCGCGTCCGCCACGCCTGAGCAGATTGCTGAGGCGGCCGTGCGCCACGAATGTCGCGGCGTGGCCTTCACCTACAACGACCCGGTCATCTTCCACGAGTATGCGATCGACGTGGCCGAGGCGTGCCGCGCACGCGGCGTGCGGGCGATCGCCGTCACGGCGGGCTACCAGAACGCGGCGCCGCGCGCGGAGTTCTACGCGCACATGGACGCGGCCAACGTCGACCTGAAGGCGTTTTCCGACCGCTTCTACCGCGACATCTGCGGCGCGCACCTCGAGCCCGTGCTCGAGACGCTCGAGTATCTGCACCGCGAGACGCAGGTCTGGCTCGAGGTCACCACACTTCTGATACCTGGCGAAAACGACGGCGAACTCATGCTCAACGAGGAGTGTGCCTGGCTGGCCGAGCATCTCGGCCCGCAGGTGCCCGTGCACTTCACCGCCTTTCATCCCGACTGGCACATGCGCGATCGCCCGCCCACGCCCTACGCCACGCTCGCGCGGGCGCGGCGCATCGCGCACGCCCACGGGCTCGAGCACGCCTACACCGGCAACGTGCACGACATTGAGGGCGGCAGCACCTACTGCGCGGGCTGCAACCTGCTGCTCATCGAGCGCAATTGGTACGAGATCGGCCAATGGCACCTGACCGACGACGGCCATTGCCCGCGCTGCGGCACGCGGTGCCCGGGCGTGTTCGATGGTCCGCCCGGCACGTGGGGCGCGCGCAGTGAACCGATCGAGATCGGCGGCTGACGGCGACGGTCCGGTGGCAAGTCGGGCGATCCGGGTTGAACCACAGAGGACACAGAGAGCACGGAGCAAGGCGGCACGGGCCACATAAGACTTAAAAGGCACAGGACTCGGATCTCCGTATCTTGTGCTTTCTGTGCCTTGTGTGGCTGGTCCTTTGTCGTCAGGTCTCCGTGCCCTCGGTGTCCTCTGTGGTTCAAATTCTCTGAGTACGAAGACAAAAAGGCCCGATCCTTGCGGACCGGGCCCGAAGGTGTGCGCGGGCGCGCTGCGCGCGCCCCGGCCGATCACTTGATGATCATGTCGGCGACGGTCTTGCCGCCGGGGATCATCGGGAGCACGTGCTCGGTGTAGGGCACGATTACGTCGAGCAGGTACGGGCCGTCGTGGTCGAGCATCTCCTGCATGGCCTCGCGCAGTTCCTCGCGCTTGACCACGCGGCGGGCCTTCACGCCGAAGCCCTCGGCGATCTTCACGTAGTCGGGATAGATGCCGCCGAGATTGTCGGGCGAGCCGATGTTGTTCGGGTCGCCGAGGATGGTGTGGCCGCGCACGCTGCCGTAGAAACGATCCTCCCACTGCACGACCATGCCGAGGTGCTGGTTGTTCAGCACGAGCGCCTTGGCGGCGATCTTCTCGATCTTGGCCGTGGCGAGTTCCTGCACGTTCATGAGGAAGGAGCCGTCGCCGTCGATGTCGACCACCTGCTTGTGCGGGCAGGCCACCTTCGCGCCGATCGCGGCGGGGTAGCCGAAGCCCATGGCGCCGAGGCCGAGCGAGGAGATGTAGGTGCGGGGCTTGTCGTAGTTGTAGAACTGGGCGGCCCACATCTGGTGCTGGCCCACGCCCGTGACGATGATTGCGTCGCCCTGGGTCAGCTCGTAGAGCGTGCGCACGGCCTCCTGCGCGGTGATGTGCTTGTTTGGCTCCCAGGCGAGCGGGTAGTCGCGCTTCCACTCCGAGATCTTGTCGTGCCAGGCGCGGCAGTCCGGGGCCTGGAACTTGTTCGCCGCCGCCAGCTCGTTGAGCCGGCCGAGTGCGAACTTCACGTCGGAGACGATCGGATACTGGACGACCTTGTTCTTGTTGTGCTCGGAGGCGTCGATGTCGAGGTGGACGATCGTCGCGTGTGGGGCGAACTTCGTCACCTCGCCGGTGATGCGGTCGTCGAAGCGCGCGCCGAGCGTGATGAGCAGGTCGGAGTGGTGCACGGCCCAGTTGCCGTAGACCGTGCCGTGCATGCCGAACCACTTGAGCGAGAGCCGGTGCGTTTCCGGGAAGCAGCCCACGCCCATGAGCGTGGTGGCGACCGGGATGTTCGTGCGTTCGGCGAACTCGAGCAGCTCGGGGTGCGCGCCGGAGGAGATGATGCCGCCGCCGACGTAGAGGACGGGCTGCTTGGCCTTGGCGATGAGGCCGAGGACGGTCTTGAGCTGCTCGTCGGTCGCGTGGCGCGGCTGTTTGCTCGCGCGCAGCTCGACCGCGGCCGGCCAGACGGGCTGGGCCTTGGCCTGCTGCACGTCCTTGGGGATGTCGATCACCACGGGTCCCGGGCGGCCGGAGGTGGCGACGACAAACGCCTCCTTGATGATGCGCGGGAGGTCGGCGACGTTGAGGACCAGATACGAGTGCTTCACCACCGGGAGTGTCATCCCGTAGAAATCCGTCTCCTGGAAGGCGGCCTTGC
Source organism: Opitutaceae bacterium (assembly GCA_014879845.1). Lineage (GTDB taxonomy): Bacteria > Verrucomicrobiota > Verrucomicrobiia > Opitutales > Opitutaceae > JAEWQP01. The sequence goes on along the minus strand of JACSRI010000144.1, from coordinate 2,230 downwards.
CGATGAACTTCTGGAAGACCTGGCCCGTGATCGCGATCAGCGGGATCGAGTCCATGTAGGCATCGGCGATGCCGGTCACGAGGTTGGTCGCGCCCGGGCCGCTGGTCGCCATGCACACACCGGGCCGGCCGGTCGCGCGGGCGTAGGCCTCGGCCGCGAAGACGCCGCCCTGCTCATGGCGCGGCAGGATGGTGCGGATCTTGGTGGTGCGGGTGAGCGCCTGATGGAGCTCCATCGACGCGCCGCCCGGGTAGGCGAAGATCGTATCCACGCCTTCGCGGACGAGCGCCTCGACGACGATGTCCGCGCCTTTCATTTCCGGACCGACTTCGGGCTTGGGAAAGGAGGCGACCGTGCTGCTGGATTTCATGGTGGGACGTGGCTGGATGGTGGGGGGATGCCGGACGTGGACGTAAAAGCGTCGATAGGATGAAAACGGGCGTTTGCGAGGCAAGTTCGGATTCAGGGCGGCCTTCTCCGCGGGGGGCGGCGTGGCTCCGCCGTCCCCACCTGCCGCAGGCCGGACCGACGTCATCCGGACTTCGGGCTTTCCGCGTTTCCCTCCGCGCGCCTTATTCCGGCCATGATCCGCATCCTCTTCGTCGGCGACGTCGTGGGACGCCCGGGCCGCGACATCCTCTGCGGCCGGGCGGCGACCCTGCGCGCCGAACTCGGGCTCACCTTCATCGTCGCCAACGGAGAAAACGCCGCCGCCGGGTCGGGGATAACCAGCGCGATCGTGAAGCAGTTCTGCGATGCGGGGATCGACGCCATCACGCTGGGCGATCACGTCTGGGACCAGCGTGGGTTCGACGCCGAGATCGGCGGCCTCGAGCGCATCTGCCGTCCGGCCAATCTCCCGGCCGCGGCGCCCGGCCGGCCCTGGCTCCTGGTCGAGCGCGACGGCGCACGCCTGGGGGTATTCACGGTCTTGGGACGGCATTTCATGCCACCGCGCGACTGCCCCTTTCTAGCGGCGGACCGGGTGTTGGGGGAACTCCGGGCCGCCGGCGCCGATGTGGTGCTCGCGGAGATCCACGCCGAGGCGACGTCGGAGAAGATCGCCTTCGGCCGCTACCTCGACGGTCGCGCCGCCGCGGTCGTCGGCACGCACACCCATGTGCCCACCGCCGATGCGACGGTCTTTCCGGGCGGCACGGGCTACATCACCGACGTGGGCATGACCGGTCCGTACGACTCGGTGCTCGGCCGCGAGGTGCAGCCGGTGTTGCACAAGTTCCTCGACGGCCTGCCGCGGCGCTTTGACGTCGCGAGCGGCGATGTGCGCCTCTCCGGCGCGATCGTGGAGATCGACGCGGCCACGAAACGCACGGCGTCGATCCGGCTGGTCACGATCACCTGACTCCGGCGGCGGCGCGCGGCCAGGTCAGGCCGGGGGCGGCCGGCGCGGCAGCGGCGGGGGAAAGCGCGTCGCGGCGCTCGGACGTCGCCGTCCGAGCAGCAGGGCCGCGACGGCCCCGATGTCACAGAGCACCGCGGCGACGGCGCGCGCGAACAGCCCGCCCCACTTGGCGGCGAAGTCGTCGATGATGTATTCGGTAACCACGTACCCACGCGGAGTCACCCTGACCCGTCTAAGCAGGTGCACGTCCTCGCCGGGTGCGAACGTCCGCCAAGGCCGATCGTCCCGGGTCGTGAGGACGACCGGGCGGCTGCCCGGCTGGCTCGGCCCGAGGTCGAACTCCAGCACCTGGCCCTCCGCGGCGTGGACGTCCTCCACGTAGCCGAGCACGCGGCCGCGGTCCGCGCCGTCCTCGGGCGATGCGAAGCCGAGGTTGCGATCGAGCTGGGCGAAGGCCGAGATGAACAACGCGACACTCGCGATCCCGAGGAGAATCGGGACGATCATGCCGTATCCGGGAGTGGTCGTGCCGGGTGCCGCAGACGCCATCGTGGTGGAGGGAGAAGGCAATCGAGCAGACGCGCGACGCAGCGGCGAGTTTCGAGTGGCGAACGCGCGCTGTCGCCGCCATGATCACGGGCGACCCCAAGGCCCCGTGATCACTTCCATTCATTTCCAGGATTTTCGCGTCATCGAGCGGGCGGACCTGCCGCTGGGTCCGTTCAACCTCCTCCTCGGTCCGAATGGCAGCGGCAAGACCACCGCCGTCAACGCCGTGCTTGCGCTCGGCGATGTCGCCGCGGCGCGGCGCGTGGGGCGCGTGCCGCTCGTGCAGCCAGACCTGGCGGGCGCGACCGCTGCTGCTGA
>JACSRI010000184.1 GCA_014879845.1 Opitutaceae bacterium | reverse complement strand
ACCACCTCGGGCGGCGTGGCCCCCGCCCAGAGGCACAACCGCTGGACAAAGGCGGCGAAACGCGGCTCACGCGCCGGATCCAGCGCGATGTCGTCGCCCCGCACGCGCCGACGCGAAGCGAATAGTGGCTTGACCAGAAACAGGACCAACGTCGGCCCGATGAGGAATGGCGCGGCATAGGCCACGGCACGCCAGAACAGGAGCCCTCGGTTGTAGCCACGCGGCACGAGGACCCAGTCGACATGATGGACCACGTGCCATCCGGTCAGCCCGATCACAGCCGCGATCAGGAGAACCCAGAGAACCGGCAGCGCGATCATCACGGCGGCGACCACGACGGTGGCGGCCCGGTATCGCGCCGAGGAGCTTCGGGCCCGGAGGCCCCGCGGCGCCAAGGCCGCGAGCGGGTCGGTCATCGTCGCCAGTGGCACCCCGTCTCTCCGGCGCGGTGCACACGGCTCGCCCCGCTCAGTTGGCCTTGGTGATGACTCCATGCTCCACGCTCCACATCTGGCCGCCCTCGGTGATGAGCATGAAGGGAAGCTTTTCCTGCAGGGAGAGGAAGACGTGAGTCTCGAGCGGCGTCGGCGAATCGATGTGGCTCATGCTCAGCGCCACGATCTCCTTGCCGTCCGAGCCCTCAGCCTTGCGCGGCAGCGTCAGGCAGGAGGCAAAGAGCTGGTCGACCTGCTCGACTGTGCCGCCGTCGGCACTCACCGTGATGCGGTAGTGACCGCCGATCGGCACGACATCGGCCGCCGGTTTCGGACGCAGGATGTAGACAAGAAATCCGCTTCCATCCGGATCCGGCAATTCCACATGGTTCGGAGTCCCGCCGCACCAGGGCGACTGGCGCTCGATGAGTGCGCCGATCGCCGTGCGGTACGACCGGTAGGCTCCGAGTTGCGCCGTCGAGAGCTCTCGCCGCTCCGGCACGACGACGTGCGGTTTCCCCTCCTTGGGAAAGACGACATCGTAGGCCGCCTCGATCCGCTCCTCGACCTCGCGCACGAAACGAACCACCGGCGCCTCGCCGCTCGTGTCCACGATCCACCCCGCCCCACCTTCCGCCGCCACCGTTTCCTGCGACACCTTGGCGAAGAGCACATCGGTCGCGATCCAGGCGAGCGAATCATGCCGGTAGATCTGCCGCCCGAGCGCACTGAGCGTCTCCGTATCGAAAGAACGGATTTCAGGTCGCGCGGGTTTCTTCGCCGGCTCCGCGGCCCCCTCCTTTTCCCTCCGCTTCTCCTTCGATTCCTTCGCGGCCAGCGGCGCGACCAGCGCGACCGCGAGCAACGCACACAGCACTTGCCGGCCAGCAGACCGGCGAGGACAAGCCCGGGGTTCGGTCATGCCTCGATCATTCGTCGTGGTGAATCACCAGACGAGGAGAAAGCAGGCTCAGGCCTGGCGATGGTGAACCACAGAAGAGAAGTGGCGAGAAGGTCAGACCGGGGAGTCTAGCCACACGAGGCACAGAAGGCTCAGGAGTCCCGACGGTCGGCCTCAGCCTTTCCGTCTGCTCGCTACTCCTTCAATCCGGAATCCCTCCCCCGCCATTCTCCGTGCCCTCCGTGCTCCGTGGTTCAACTTCCCCGCACCGCAACCATCGCTGTTGCCCGCGCCTGGCATGTCGTTCTAGCTGACCGGCTCTCCCGATCTCATCGATGGCCGCAGGTCCGCAGCTCTCCACCTTTCCCCAGCTCGACGCCGCCGGCGTGCCCGCACGCCTGCGCGTGCTGCTACCGCCCAACCTGCCGGTGGCCGCCCAGCGCGACGCCATCGCCGTGCGCTTCGAGATCGAGATCGCCGGCCGCGGCAAGGTCACGCCCGACCTCGTGCCGCGCCATCTCACCCTCGCCGTCGATCCCGCGCACCTGTCGGCGACGTTCCTGGTGGAGTCGTGGAACCACGGCCAGATGCCGCCCTTCGGCCTCGTCACGCGCGCGCAACTCGCGGCGCTCCTCGCCGTGCTGCAGGACGAGCCGGTTTTTTTCTACGCCAACCGCGCGCAGGAGGCGCTCGCCTGGCGCGAGGGAAAACTCGCCGGGGTGAGCGAACACCTCGCGGTCGCCGCGCCCTCGACTGGAGATGCGGGCCCCTGCCCGCGTCCTGGGCCGCGGGCAGGAGCCCGCGGCTCCAGTGATGAAGGCGTCGCCCGCGTCGCCGACGCCGTGCAGCGCGTGGCGGTCCGCGCGAGCGCCGGCGCGACCCCGCCGCTCGTCGACGGCTCCGAGCACTACCTCGCCATCCAGCTCCCATCGAAGGGGCACTTCGGCTACGACGAAATCCTCGAGCTGCTCAAGGCCGAGGGCTTTCGCCTCGAGACCTCGAACCGCAAATGGTGGCAACGCGACCGCCACCGCACGCTGAATTTTCTCGCGCGCTTTCAGGCAAAGTTCGCCGACCACTGGGGCGCGACGTTCACCGACAATTTTCGGAAAAACACCGCGCACCTGCGCACCGCCGAGGTCGCGTGCGATCTCCAGCCGGTGGGCGACGACTTCGAAGTGACCCTCGCCGTGCGCGCCGGCGGCGCCGACGAGCGCGAGATCGCCCAGGCCCTCACCACCGGACGCACCTACGTGGAGAGCGCGGGCAAGGTCTTCCTCTTCGACGCCGCGCAGCTCGCGAAACTCCACGAGGCCCAGCGCGCCCTCGCCGGCTCCACCGGCGTGCCGCTGCTCGGCCGCAGCCGCCACAAGATCCCGCGCACGCGCGTGGCCGAGGCGGACGCGCTGCTCACCGCCGTCTCGCCCAACCTCCAGCCGCCCGAGGAATGGCGCCGCCGCACGGAGATCTTCCGCGATCCCGCCGCCCTGCGGCCCGCCCCGGCGCCGATCGAGATCGATCGCCTGTTGCGTCCGTATCAGCGCCTTGGAGTCGCCTGGCTCTGGCACATGCGGCAGGCCGGGCTCGGCGGCATCCTCGCCGACGAGATGGGCCTGGGTAAGACGCTGCAGGCGCTGGCGCTCATGGCGGCGCTGCGCCGGGCGCGCCCTCAGTCACCGCCATGTCTCGTCATCTGCCCGGCCACGCTCGTGGAAAACTGGCGGCGTGAAGCCGCGCGGTTTGCCCCGTGGCTGAACGTGCTCGTGCACCACGGCGAAGCGCGCGCCGACGCCGAGGCCCCCCTGCGCCGGGCCGACGTCGTCATCACGTCCTACGGCACGCTCACACGCGACCAGGCGTTGCTCGGCGCGATCGAGTGGGACACGCTCATCGCCGACGAGGCTCAGCACGTGAAGAACCGCCGCACGCAAAACGCGCAGGCCCTGCAGAGCTTGCGCGCCGCCGGCCGTATCCTGCTCACGGGCACGCCGGTGGAAAACTCGCTCGGCGACCTCGAGTCGCTCTTCGCGGTGATCCTGCCCGGCTATATGAGGGGCATACCCGCCGACGCGCGCGGCGAGGATCGCGCCTGGCACGAGGCGCGGCTGCGGCGCCAGGCCGCGCCCTACATCCTGCGGCGCACCAAGGCGCAGGTCACGCCGGAGCTCCCGGCCAAGATCGAACAGGTCGTCTATGTCGAGATGACGCCGGCGCAGCGCGCCTTCTACGAGAACGTGCGCAGCACGACCGAGCAGGAACTCATGCGCCTTGAGACGGCCGGCCAGTCCGAAGGCCGCATCCGCATGGCGATGTTCACGCAGCTGTTGCGCCTGCGCCAGGTCTGCGGCGACCCGCGCTTGATCGAACCGGCGCGCGACCCGGCCGAGTCAGCCAAGCTCGCGGCCCTGCTCGAACTTCTCGACGAGGCGTCCGACGACGGCCATCGCGTGTTGGTGTTCTCGCAGTTCACCTCGCTGCTCGCGCTCGTGCGTGCCGAGCTCGACGCGCGCCAGACCGGCTACTGCTACCTCGACGGCGCCATGCCGACGAAGGCGCGGCAGGCCGAGGTCGATCGCTTCAACGCCGGCGGCACCGAACTGCCGGTGTTTCTTCTCTCGCTCAAGGCCGGCGGCACCGGCCTCAACCTCGCCAGCGCCGACACCGTCGTGCACCTCGACCCGTGGTGGAATCCCGCGGCCGAGGCGCAGGCGACCGACCGCGCCCACCGCATCGGCCAGACGCGCGTGGTCACGAGCTACAAGCTCATCGCCTCCGGCACAGTCGAGGAACGCGTGCTCGCGATGCAGAACGACAAGCGCGCGCTGCTTGCCAACGTCTTCGACGAAGCCGATGCCGCGAACGCGGCACTCACGCTCGAGGACATGCGTGCGCTGGTCGCGAGGTAGTGTGAGAGTAGAAGCAGCCACAGAGTTCACAGGGGAGACACAGAGGGCACGGAGCGCGCCCCTGATCTTGTCGATCGCATGCCAAGGCGCCCGCGACGGGGAGCGCGAGGAGTCTCTGAGCAAGTCACGAACTCTAGGCCCCGCTCTGTGAACTCTGTGTCCCCTCCGTGGCCTCTGTGATCGTCTCCGGCTTCGGCCGACGAGACGTCAACGGCATCGCGCGCAAACAAGCGCGTCTGCTCCTGAACTTCACGTCCGCTTCTTCCCCGGGCCGGCGGGCGCTTCACTTTTGAAAGGCCGCGGATGCGGCGGAGAATCGCAGCCGCCGGCGAATTTCTTCCCCCCAGGCCGGCGTCACCCCGCATCCATCACCCCAAGGGAAGATCATGACCCAGCGACCGCACGATCCCAGCGCGGCGACGGAACACCCGCGCGAGAGTTGGAAGAACGACGAGGCTGCCCTGTTGACGATGCTCGAGGAACTCGAGAAGCGCCACGGCTACATCCCGCACCAAATCAGCGACGAAGTCGGCCGTGTCCTGGAGGTGCGGCTCGAGCGGTTGCGGCGGATCCAGACCAAGCTCGAGAGCAGCGTGCGGCGCGACGTGCAGACCCAGGTGGCGCGCTGGAAGGCCGAGGAGGGCAACCTCATCATGATCCTCCACGCCATCCAGAACCAGCACGGCTACGTGCCGCGCGAGGTCGCGATGGAACTCTCGCGCGAGCTCAGCGTGAAGCTGGCTCGTATCTACGAGGTCATTACGTTCTACCACTACTTCAAGCTTCAGCCCCCGGGGAAACACAACGTGACCGTGTGCAACGGCACGGCCTGCTACCTGAAGGGCGCGGGCGGCCTGCTCGCGGAGATCCGCAATCACCTCGGCGTCGGCGAGGGTCAGACCACGCCCGACCGCGAGTTTCACGTGGAGGTGGTGCGGTGCATCGGTTGCTGCGGCATGTCGCCCGCGATGGTCTGCGACGGCAAGACGCACGGCCGGCTCAAGCCCACCGACGTTTCCGGCATCCTCGCGCAAATGAAAACCCCGGCCGCCGCGCCCGCCGCGGCGAAGGAGGTGCACGCATGAAGTCGCTCACCCCCGCCGACCTGCTGCCCATCACCCCGCAGCCCGTGCCGCCCGCCGAATGGGTGCGCGTCCAACTCGACACCGGCGGCATCGCCGCCGGCGCCGAATCCACGCTCGAGGAACTCCGCGCCGCCGTGCGCGAGCTGCGACCCGGCCTGGCCGTGCTGCCGGTCGGCTCGCACGGACGCTCCTTCGCGGACCCGGTGGTGGAGATCCGCAGTCGCGGCATGCCGGATACGCTCTATGGCCGCGTCACGCCGGAGATCGCGCCCGAGCTCCTCACCGCGCACGTCCGCGGCCACCGCATGCTCGACGACCACGTGCTTGCCTCAACCGAGCGCGGCCGGGAGGTGAACGGCCCGGTCTCCCATCTGCTCGTGCTCGACACCGGTGCCGGCGAGGGCAAGACGGCGTTTTTCCAGTTCTCCTTCATCGAGGAACTCAAGCGCCGCGGACTCGCCGACCAGGTGCAGGTCGTGCGCGCGCTCGACATCGGCATCCACGACGAGGGCGTGGTGGTGCAGCTCCTGCCGGGCGCGGTGACCTACACCAACGTGCTCGCCCCCGACGTCGCGCGCATCGTGGAGGAGTCGATCATCCAGCGGCGCGTGCTCGACGACCTGCTCTGGAAGCAGCCCGACCCGCAGGTCCGCATCGTCCTGCGCAACTGCGGGGTGATCGATCCCGAGGAACTCTCCGACTACCTCGCACAGGCCCAGGGCTACCAGGCACTGCGTCGCGCGCTGGTCGAGATGACGCCCGAACAGGTCATCGCCGAGATGAAGGTGAGCGGCCTGCGCGGCCGCGGCGGCGCGGGTTTTCCGACCTGGAAGAAGTGGGACCTCACGCGCGTGCAGAAGACCGACCAGCGCTATGTCATCTGCAACGCCGACGAGGGCGACCCCGGCGCGTTCATGGACCGCAGCGTGCTCGAGAGCGACCCGCACACCGTGCTCGAGGGCATGATCATCGCGGCCTACGCGATCGGCTCGTCGATGGGCTACTTCTACATCCGCGCCGAATACCCGAAGGCGGTCGCCCGCGTGGAGCGTGCCATCCAGCAGGCGCGCGAGGCCGGGCTGCTGGGGAAAAACATCCTCGGCACCGATTTCTGCTTCGACGCGAAGATCCGGCTCGGCGCCGGCGCGTTTGTCTGCGGCGAGGAGACCGCGCTCATCGCCTCGATCGAGGGCAAGCGCGGCAGCCCGAGCCCGCGACCGCCCTACCCGTCGGTGCGCGGCCTCTGGGGCAAACCCACCTCGATCAACAACGTCGAAACCTTCGCCAACGTACCCGCCATCCTCCTGCGCGGCGGCGCGTGGTACGCCAGCCACGGCGTGGAGGGCTCGCGCGGCACCAAGGTGTTTGCCGTCACCGGCAAGGTGAACCACGCCCAGCTCGTCGAGGTGCCGATGGGCACGACGCTGCGGCAGATCGTCTTCGACGTGTGCGGCGGCGTGCAGGACGGCCGCGAGATCAAGGCCGTGCAGACCGGCGGGCCGTCCGGCGGCGTCATCCCCGACTCGCAGCTCGATACGCCCGTGGCCTACGAGACGCTCCAACAGCTCGGCTCGATCATGGGCTCGGGCGGCATGATCGTGATGGACGCCACGGACTCGATCGTCGACGTGGCGAAGTTCTACCTGAAGTTCTGCGTCGACGAATCCTGCGGCAAATGCGCTCCGTGCCGGATCGGTGGATACCAGATGTCGCAGATCCTCGACCGCATCTCGCGCGGGCGCGGCACGCCCGACGACATCCCGACGCTGCGCCGCATCTGCCTGGCCATGCAGAAGGCCTCGCTCTGCGGCCTCGGTCAGACCGCGCCGAACCCGGTGCTGGCGACCTTGCGCTACTTTGAAAACGAATACCTCGACCACGTCAAGGATCACAGCTGCAAGGCGCTCGAGTGCTCGGCGCTGGTTTCGGTCAAGCTCGACCAGGCCAAGTGCATCAAATGCAAACTCTGCATCAAGAACTGCCCGGTCGGCGCGGTTTCGGCCGACTTCGTGATCGACAACGCCAAGTGCACGCGCTGCAACAGCTGTATCGAAGTCTGCCCCAAAAAGGCGATCGCACGCGCCCCCAAAAGCGAGGAATAAGCGGAAAATGAGCAATCAGATTGAATTCATATTGAACGGCAAACCGGCCGCCGCCGCGCCGGGGCAAACCATTCTCGAAGTGGCGCAGAGCCAGGGGATTTTCATCCCCACGCTGTGCCGTGAGAAGCGGATTTCGAAGACCACCAGCTGTTTCGTCTGCGTGGTCAAGGACAAAAAGACCGGGCGTTTCCTTCCCTCATGCTCGAGCTGTCCCGCGCCGGGGCAGGAGATCGACGCGTCGTCGTCGGAAGTCGAGGATATGCGCCGCACCGCGCTCAACTTGCTGTTGAGCGAGCACAGCGGCGACTGTGAAGCGCCGTGCCAGGTGGCTTGTCCGGCTCACGCGGCGGTCGAGGAATACGTCCGCGCCGGCAAGAACGGCGATC
>JACSRI010000175.1 GCA_014879845.1 Opitutaceae bacterium | reverse complement strand
GGCTGGCCTACGCCGAACAGACGCAGCGCGAGCGAAGTGCCCAGCAGCACCCAGCCGGCGCGGCTAGCGTGCTCGGCCCAGGGATATCGGGCGCGCAGGTCCTCGGCGAGCTTGAGCAGGTCGGCCCGGGCTCGGGCGGGGTCTGCGCGGATACGTGCTCGATCCCGGTGCGCTCGCCCGGCCCGTCGTGCGCGATACCGCGCCCGTCCTCGGGCCTGATGGTGCGGGCCTGGCCGCGGCGCTCGCCGCGCTGCGCCGGGGCGACGCGACGCGGTGGAGCGCGCTTCTCGCGGAGTTCCGCCGCATGCTGCCCGACTACGCCGACATCATCGCCGGCCAGACCGTCGAGGGACTGATGGCGTTTTCCGTGGCCGACGTGCGCGGCCGCAACCTCCCCGCGCGCAACCTCTCGCAGGGCACGCTCGTGATCCTCGCGATCCTCGCGCTCGTTTTCGCGCCCGAGCGCCCGACCGTGCTCTGCCTGGAAGAGATCGAGCGCGGCATTCATCCGCGCCTACTGCGCGACGTGCGCGACCTGCTCTACCGGCTCAGCTTCCCGGAGGACTGCGGCGACACCGCGCCGGCCGTGCAGGTGATCACGACGACGCATTCGCCCTACATCCTCGATCTTTTCGCCGACACGCCGGAGGACGTCATCCTCGCCACGCGCGCAGGTGGCACCGAGGGCGCGAGCTTCAAGCGCCTGAGCGACGTGCCCGAGGTGGGCGAACTCATGCGGGAGGGCCGGCTCGGCGACCTGTGGTACTCGGGAATCTTTGGAGGCAATCCGTGAACCATGCCGCCGCTGAACGCTGACAGCTGATCGCTGATCGCTTCGCGCCACGCATGAAACTCGGCCTCCTGAGCGAATCGCCCGCCGATGAGGCGGCGCTGTGCCTCCTGCTCGGGGCGGTGTTTGGCACGACGATCGAGCCCGTGCAGCCGCCCCTGCGCGCGCGCGGCTGGCCCAATGTCATGCAGGTGCTTCCCGCGGTGATGCACCACCTGCAGTTTCAGACCGACGCCTTCGGCCTCGTCGTCGTGGTCGACTCCGACGACACGCGCCTGCATGACGCCGACCACGCCGATCCGGACAAATTTCATCCGCTCTGCCGCCTCTGCCAGCTCGAGATGACCATCCGCCGCGCCCGCAAGCGCTGGGTCCTTCCGCCTGATCGCGCGCCGCTGCGCACCGCGGTCGGCCTGGCCGTGCCGGCGGTGGAGGCGTGGTATCTCTGCGGCCGTGACCCCGAGGTGGGCGAGGCCGCCTGGCGCCGCGACCGCGAGCGCGACGTCGTGCGCTACACCCGCCGCGACCTCAAGCAGCGCGTCTACGGCACCATGCGCCCGTCGCTCCCGCTCGAGACGCGCCGCGCCGAGGAGGAGGCGCGCCGCCTCGCGCGCGACATCCACCTGCTCGAGCGCGAGTTCCCCAACGGCTTCGGCTCGCTCGCCAACGCCGTGCGCCGCTGGCGCGGGTGAGCCGGGAACCGGGCGCGGCCGCGAGTCGGGCCGGAGGCCGGCCTGGCGGAGACCCCGGTGGGACCGGCTCCGCGAGGCCAGCCACCCATCCATGTGCCCACGGGTATACTGCGCACAAGCCAATCATTGACATATCAACAAATGATGTCAGAACAAAAGGACCATGAAGCCCGCCCTGGCCGAGGACCTTGTCCTCCAGACGCTGCGCACGGCCAGCACCCTGGTGCGGGCGAGCCGGCGTGTCTTCCGGCCGCACGGCCTGAGCGAGGCGCAGTTCAACGTGCTCAACATCCTGGCGGCGCCCGCCCGAGCGGCCGGGGTGACGCAGCGCGAGATCAGCGACATCCTTGTGGTGGACCGCTCCAATGTCACCGGGCTGCTCGACCGCATGGAGGCGGCCGGCTGGGTGCGGCGTGAGGCGGTGCCGGAGGATCGCCGGGCATGGCGCGTGCGCCTCACGGCCCCGGGGCGCCGCCTGTGGGAGAAGTGCGTGCCCGACTACGCGCGCGCCGTGCAGGCGGTGGTCGCACCGCTCGGCGCCGAAAAGGCCAGGGCGGTGCGTGACTTGCTGGCGGCGCTCGAGTGCCAGGCCGCGGCGATGGCCGGCGGCGGAGACGAATCGTAGAACCAACGTTTCATGCGAGGAGAGAACCCATGAGTGCTGACGAATCGAATGTCCTGAACAAGCGCGTGACGGACCTCGAGGCCGAGGTCAGGGCGCTGCGCAAGCGCGTGGCCGCGCTCGAGGGACTCGAGTTCACCGCGGTCTCGCCGACGCCGCTTGAGCCCACGCCCCTGGCGCCGGTGCCGCTCGGTGTCCCATCAACCGCACCGACGACGCCGACGGTACCGGCCCGACCGACGGGGGCAGCCGCGGTCGTGCGCCCGGCCGTGCCGCCACCGATCCCGGTCTCCGCGGTCGTCACACCGACTCCGCCGCCGGTGTCGGTCGCGCCGGTCCGACCTGTTCCGGTGCCGGCCCCGGCGGTCCCGCCGCCGGCGCGGCCGGCCGTCGCTCCGGCATTCGCCGCGAGCATCCCCTCGGAGCCGCCGCCGCCTTCGGCGCTGCACGACCTGCTCGACGCCCTGCATCTGTTGCCGCCGTCCGGCCGGCGGACTGGCGAGGCGGGCATCGGCGCCTGGTGGGCCACGCGGCTGGGCGCGCTCATCCTGGTCATCGGTGTTGTCTTCCTCGGAGTGTATATTTCCCTCACGACTCCGCCCTGGGTGAAGCTGCTTGAGCTCGGTGTCATCGCGGCCGGCGTCACCGTCGCCGGTGCCTGGATCGAGCGTAAGATCGAGCAACTTGGTGCCGTCATCTTCGGCGCGGGACTCGCCTTGTGCTTCTTCACGGCCTTCGCGGCCTATGCGGTGCCGGCGGTGAAGGTGATCGAGACGATCGTGGCCGGTGCGCTGGTGCAGGGCGCCGCGGTCGTGGCGATCGGCGTGGTGGCGCTCCGGCGGCGCTCGTCCACGGTCGCGACCATGGCGGTGCTGCTGGGATTCGTCTCGGCCTTCTTCTCGATGGCGGAGGGGTTTGATGACTTTGCCGTATTCGCTGGGCTCGGCCTGTCGGCCATGGCGGTGTTTTACCGCCACCGCGAGGGCTGGCCCGTCCCGGTGTTTGTCTCGGCCGCGCTCGTCCATGTCCTTAACGCGATTGTCGCGATCGAGGTGTGGAGCACGGAGATGGGCCGCCCGGGCGCGTGGCATGCCTTCGGGATCGTGGGTGCGGCGTGGGCCGTGCACTTCCTCTCCGTCATCATCGAGGGCGCGGGTGAGGACGGCCGTGTCAGCCCGGCGCAGCGCTGGATCCAGTCGATCAATACGTCGCTCGGTGTCATGGCGGGATTCGCCGCGGCGCTGCAGGTCCTTCTGCCGCAGGGACACCTGTCCTGGTACTTCTTCGGGTCGGGTCTCGTGCTCGTCGGCGCGGCGGCTTGGGCGTGGCGCGTGGTGCCGCAAGACGGGCTTTTCGGGACGTTCGCGGTGAAGGCATCGTCGCTCGTCGCGCTCGGCGTGATCGTGGAATGGGAGGCGCGCACGCGCTGGATCGCCCTGGTCGTGCAGGCGGCCGTCCTCATGGCCGCGGCGGTGCGCACCCGGCGCGTGTCGCTGGCCGTGACGTCGGTGGTCGCGTGGCTCGCGTCGCTGTTGTTTTTCGGCGAGGACATCGACGGTCTGCGCGGCCAGTTGGTCTCGGGCAATGGCGTGGCCGTCGTCCTCTATCTGGTCGCCGGAGGAGCGTTGCTCGCGTGGGTCGCCCGCTGGCTGCGCCGTCAGGAGGCGACGAAGGCTGCCGGCGCCGGGGCCGCGTGGGTGCTCGGCCTGGGCGGGGCGGTGCCGGTGGTGATGTCGCTGGGGGTGACGTGGGCCGAGCCTTGGGTCGTGGTTGCCTGCGTCGCCGTATCCGTCGCCCTGATCGCGATCGCGCGGGCGATGCGCTCACTTGTGCCCGTGGTCGGTGCGGTCGTGGCCATGCTCGCCGCGCACGGGCTGGTGCAGGTCTTTGACGAGGCGCGCTGGGGCCTGGCGTGGTTGTGGGCCGGGGCCGGACTCATCGCAGCGCGCTCGATCGTCCTGGCGTGGCTCGTCGGCCGTCGCGACGACGGCGACCGCGGGGCCTGGCAGGCCGCTTCGGAAGTGCTCGCCGTGCTGGCTCTGGCGGCGCTCGGCGGCGCGATGATGCAGTCGGTCCCGTTGTATCCGGCTGTTGGAGTCGCAGTCGTTCTTGCGCTCGCTTGTGCGGCGGCGGGCGAGTACCTCCGGCGTGAGGACCTGCTCGTGGCGGGTCTGCTCGGCATGCCGGTGGCGTGGGGGTTGCAGGCTTGGCACCAACCCGGCCTGATGGTTGATCCCGGCGGCGTCGCATGGCTTTGGCTCGCGGCGGTCGGCGTGCCGGCCACGCTGGCGGTGGCGACGGCGCCAGCGATGGAGCGCCGGGCCCTGGCGATCGCGCGCGGTCTTGCGGTCGTGGTCGGCGTGCTGCTCGTCTGGGGCGCGGCCGCGCGGAGTTTCGGCGACGAGGGCCTCGCGTGGAGCCTGCTGGGTGCGGCGGCGGTCTACCTTGCGCTCGGCTTGTGGCGCCGGTGCGCGGCCTCGCTGGTGGCGTCCTCGGCGCTCGTGGTCGTCGGGGTGGGGTATTTCCTCATGCATTCCGGCTGGGCGCGCGGCGATGACGCCTGGGCCCTGCTGATCGCCGTGTTCGTTCTGCTGATGGCGCTCGCGCTGCTTCCGCTCATGCAGGCGAGAAACGAGGCGTGGCTGGGCTCGACTCTCGAGCGCCCGTGGCGTGTCGGTCATGCCGCGGCGGCGCTGCTCGGGCTCTTCGTCCTGGCCACGATCGGTCGAGCGGTGTGGCAGCAGTATGGCACGGTCGTCCTCGCGGTCGGCGGCATCGGACTCTTCGTGCTCGGCCTCGTGTATCGGGCGCGCTCGCACCGCATCGTCGGCCTCGTGGCGCTCGGCTTGTGCATCCCGCGGGTGTTTCTCTACGACATCCAGTCGACGAAGTATCGCATTGCGGCGTTTGTCGTGCTCGGCGTGTTGCTGCTTTTGGTGGGGTTTTCCTACCAGAGGTTCCGTCACCTGATCGACGGTGGCGCACCTGGCGGTAAGGGTGGGGCACCGTCGGACGGACCGGACTTGAAAGGCCCGGGCGCTTGAGCTCTCCTGCGGCCTGCCGCCACGCGCGGCGCGCCGGGTCCCCATAGTTCAATGGATAGAACAGCGGTTTCCTAAACCGTTAATCCGGGTTCGATTCCCGGTGGGGGCGCCACGGCGAAATGCCGATGGGCAGGTCGCGAGCGCCGAACGCGGATCGTGCGCGGGCGCGTTTGACGGTGCGAGTTTGAGCGGTACCGCGGTGCGGACTTGCGCTCGTTCGGTTCCTGCTTCCCGTCCCGGGCGCGCATCCTTACACCCATCGCTCCTTCCGACCTATCATGTCCGCCGCCAAGTCCCCCCACTCGGCCGCGCCGGCAGCTGGCGCGGCGTCGTCCTCCGCAGATATCCGCCCCATCAAGAAACTGATGGCGGCCAATCGCTCCGAGATCGCCGTGCGCATCTTCCGCGCGGGCAACGAACTCGGGCTGCGCACGGTCGCGGTGTTTGCGCAGGAGGACCGCTTCTGCATCCACCGCTACAAGGCCGACGAGTCCTACCAGGTCGGCCAGGGCAAGGGCCCGGTCGCGGCCTACCTCGACATCGAGTCGATCATCGGCGTGGCCAAGGAGAAAGGCGTCGACGCCATCCACCCCGGCTATGGATTCCTATCGGAAAACGCCGCCTTCGCGCGCGCGTGTGAGCAGGCGGGCATCATCTGGGTCGGCCCGCGGCCTGAGCTGCTCGAGATGATGGGCGACAAGACTGCCGCCCGCGCGCTCGCCAAGAAGATCAAGGTCCCCGTCCTGCCCGGCACGGAGGAGCCGGTGACCGACCGCGACGAGGCGCTCAAGATCGCGAAGTCGATCGGCTTTCCCCTCATCATCAAGGCCGCGTTCGGCGGCGGCGGCCGCGGCATGCGCGTCGTCCACAGGGCCGGCGACCTTGCCAACCTCCTCGACGAGGCCCAGGGCGAGGCCGAGCGCGCCTTCGGCAATCCCGCGGTTTTCCTCGAGAAATACATCCCGCGCGCGAAGCACATCGAAGTGCAGATCCTCGGCGACCGGCACGGCAACGTCATCCACCTCTACGAGCGCGACTGCTCCGTGCAGCGCCGCCACCAGAAGGTGATCGAGGTGGCGCCGAGCTTCGGCCTGCCGGAAAACGTCGTGTCCGAGCTCTGCGAGGCCGCCGCGCGCATGGCCCGCGAAGTGCGCTACGACAACGCCGGCACGATCGAATTCCTCTATGACCTCGACCACCACGAGTGGTTCTTCATCGAGATGAACCCGCGTATCCAGGTCGAGCACACCGTCACGGAGGTGATCACCGGCCTCGACCTCGTGCGCGCGCAGGTGCTCATCGCGCAGGGCCACGCCCTGCACTCGCCCGAGGTGGGCATGCCGCGCCAGGCCGACGTGCCGCGCAACGGCTACGCCATCCAGTGCCGCATCACGACCGAGGATCCGGAGAACAAGTTCATCCCCGACTACGGTCGACTTCTCGCCTACCGCTCGCCCGGCGGCCTCGGCATCCGCCTCGACGGCGGCATGGGCTTCGCCGGCGCGGTCATCACGCCGTTCTACGACTCGATGCTGGTGAAACTCATCTCCAGCGCGCAGACCTACGACGCGGCCATGCACCGCACGCACCGCGCGCTCTCGGAGTTCCGCATCCGCGGCGTGAAGACGAACATCCCGTTTCTCGAGAACGTCATCGCGCACCCGCTCTTCCGCAGCGGCCAGGCCACGACGACGCTCATCGACACCACGCCCGAGCTCTTCCGCTTCAAGGCCCGGCGCGACCGCGCGACCAAGCTGCTCAACTTCATCGGCAACGTCGTCGTTAACGGCAACCCCCACGCCAAGGGCTACCGTCCGGCCGCGCCGCTCGCCGCCGCCACGCCGCCACCCTACGACCACCGCGTGGCGCCGCCGCCGGGCACGCGCCAGCTCCTGCTCGAACTCGGCCCGAAGGGTTTTGCCGCGTGGACGACGAAGCAGAAACGCCTGCTCATCACCGACACGACCTTCCGCGACGCCCACCAGTCGCTCATGGCCACGCGCGTGCGCACGCACGACATGCTCGCCTGCGCCGGCGCGCTCGCGCACCGCGCGCCGCAGCTCTTCTCGCTCGAAATGTGGGGCGGGGCGACGTTCGACACGGCGATGCGTTTCCTCAGCGAAGATCCATGGGAACGCCTCCGTGCCCTCCGCGCCAAGGTGCCGAACATCTGCTTCCAGATGCTCCTGCGCGGCGCCAACGCCGTCGGCTACACGAACTATCCCGACCATGTCGTGGCGGGCTTCGTGCACCACGCCGCGGCCAGCGGCATGGATATCTTCCGCATCTTCGACTCGCTCAACTACCTGCCGAACCTGCGCGTGGCCATGGACGCCGTGCAGGACACGCACGCGCTCTGCGAGGCCGCGCTCTGCTACACCGGCGACATCCTCGACGAGCGCCGCGACAAGTACTCGCTCAAATACTACGTGCGCCTCGCCAAGGAACTCGAGCGCATGGGCGCGCACCTCCTCGCGATCAAGGACATGGCCGGCCTCTGCCGGCCCGCCGCCGCGCACAAGCTGGTGAAGGCGCTCAAGGAGGAGGTCGGCCTGCCCATCCACTTCCATACGCACGACACGAGCGGCATCAACGCCGCCTCGATCCTGCGCGCCTCCGACGCCGGCGTGGACATCGTCGACCTCGCCATCGCCTCGATGAGCGGCAGCACGGCGCAGCCGAACCTCAACTC
>JACSRI010000271.1 GCA_014879845.1 Opitutaceae bacterium | reverse complement strand
AGGCGACCGGCGGCGGAGGCGATGATCGCGACATGGGAGAGCACCTGGCCACGGCGCGATCGCGCCGACCACGCGTTTTCTGCGAGCAGGCGGGCCAGCAGGCTGGTCGCGCCGTCGGCGTCGCCCGAGGCGTGGCGCACGAGCGCGAGCCCGAACTGTGCGTCCCAGCCCAGCTCGATGGCGCGCACGAAAGCCTGCCGCGCCTCCTCGAGGGCGCCGCGCGCGAGCAGGATCTCGCCGAGAACGACCCACGCATCGCCTTCCGCCCAGGGCGCTTGGCTCGCGAGCATCTCGATGGTGGCGCGGGTCTCGCCCTCGGCTTCGCGCAGATCGCCGCGCACGGCCAGCACTTCGGCGCGGTGGAGGCGGCACAGGCCGGGGTAGCCCGCCGTGCCCTTGTCCGTCGACCAGCGGGTGAACTGGTCGGTCCACTGCCCCGCGCGCTGCCAGTCCGACTGCGTCATGCATCCGTAGATGACGCCACAATACACGAGACCGCCCGCCCACGGGCTGAGGCCGCTCGCGACGACCGAGACGGCCGCTTCGTCGAGCGCGGCCATGCCGTCGCGGATGCGGCCGAGGTAGAGCCGGGCCTCGCCGACATGCACGAGCCCGAGGGACTCGAGGTCGGCGTCGCCGAACTGTTCGCCCGCGGCGCGGGCGCGCTCGGCGAGTTGCAGGCAACTTTCGATCTCCGACTGCAGCAGGGCCATGCGCGAGCCCAGCAGGTCGAGGTAGCCGCGCTCGCGGCAGGGCGGTTCGTTCTCGAGCAGCCGCGCGGCGCGGTGGAACCATCCGCGGGCCACGACCGGCTCGCGCCACTCCAGCCGGAGTTGACCAAGCAGGATCGCGACCCAGGCGGCGCGGCGTCGGTCGCCACGGGCCGAATACGCCGCGACGGCGCGCTCGAGCGGTTCGGCTGCCTCGTGCGGCCGGCCGGCGCACTGCGCTGCGTGGGCCCAGAGCTGCAGGGCGGACGCCGTCAGGCCCTCGACGTCGTCGATCTGGCGGAGGGCCTCGATGGCCTCATCCCAATCGCCGCGCGCGTAGGCGGCGTGGGCGCGTGCCAGGGCCTCGTGGCCCGGGCGCGGAGCGCCGGCGGACGCGGCGTCCGTGGGCGGAGCCGGGGCCGGGGCGGGGCAGGGAGCGCAAAGCCGGTAGCCCTGGCGCGCGTGCGTGCGGATCGCGTCGGCCGCGCCCGCGGCGTCGAGCGCGGCGCGGGCCAGGCTGACCGCGCGCTGCAGTGAACCGTCGGTGACCAGCACGCCCGGCCACACGGCGTCGAGCAGTTCATCCTTGGGCACGACGCGCGTGGTGTTGCGGGCGAGGTAGACGAGGAGATCGAACACGCGCGGCTGGAGCGCGAGCACGCGCCCGCCGGCACGGAGTTCGCGCGTGTCCTCGTCGATTTCGAAGCTGGCAAAGCGGTGCACCATGGGGGATGGCGGCCGGCAATAGGCCGGCTGATGGAGGAGATAAGGAATTAATCAGGCCACGGAAAGGACTTTGATGCGCCGGCTCGCGTAGGATGCGGCCGTCCCGAGCCACGGGCCCGACGTCGAGACGCCGGGTCTTCCGCTCCGGGTCCACCACCTTCCATCGATCATGAACACCTATGTCATCCTCCGCCGGGCCGGCTGGTCCGCGACCGACGATCTGGAGCGCGCCGCGGGCATCTGCGCTCGCGTCAACACCCACGACATGCCCGGCCGCATCCG
This sequence comes from Opitutaceae bacterium, assembly GCA_014879845.1. Classification (GTDB taxonomy): domain Bacteria; phylum Verrucomicrobiota; class Verrucomicrobiia; order Opitutales; family Opitutaceae; genus JAEWQP01. Next base: position 6,148 of record JACSRI010000271.1, on the reverse strand, counting down.
CTGGATCCGCTCCTACATCGTGCGTGAGGCGGGAGGCCGCCTTGGCACGGCCTGCGTGTTTCAGGCCGCCGACGAACAGACCGTGCGCGAACACGCGCGGCGCGCCGGCCTGCCCTGTGACGCCGTGCTGCCCGTGGTCGAGACGGTCGTGATCAACGATGACCCCCTCCCGGCCGCGTGAGACTCTTTGCCATGAAAACCACCACACCACCCAAACCATCCACCACCGCCGAACCCATGTTCACCCAGAGTTTCGATTCCCTCGAAGGTCCCTCCGACATGCCCGCGTGGATCGTCGTCATCGTGCTCGGCCTGCTCGTCCTCACCTGGGGGGCCGTGACGCTCAGCCTCGACTCCCGGTTGACCCGCACGGTGCCCGCCGCCCGCGATGTGCCGCGCTCCACCGAGATTTCCTGACGGCGCGCCACGCCCCATCCGCTTCCGCTCATCCTTGCTTGATCCCACCATGAACACCACCACGCACGCCTCCCTCTCCCAGCGACTCGCCGTCTTCACCTACGGCGTGGTCTGTTACGCGATCTTCTTCGCCACGTTCTGCTATGCCGCCGGATTCGTCGGCAACTTCCTCGTGCCAAAGTCGATGGACTCGCCCGCCACCACGTCTTTCTGGACGGCACTCGCAGTCAACGCCGGACTGCTCGGTCTCTTCGCCGTGCAGCACAGCGTGATGGCGCGGCCGTTCTTCAAGCGCTGGATCACGCGGCGCATTCCCGAGGCGGCGGAGCGCAGCACCTACACGCTCATGTCGTCGCTCGCGCTCATCGCGCTGTTCGCCTTCTGGCAGCCGATGGGCGGGGTGGTCTGGTCGATCGAGCATCCGGTCGGCGCGGGCGTGATGCACGCGGGCTTCGCCTTCGGCTGGCTCCTCGTGCTGGTGACGACGTTTCTCATCAATCACTTCGGCCTGTTCGGCCTGCGCCAGGTCTGGAAATACCTGCGCAGCGTGCCCTATCGACCCCTCAAGTTCGTCACGCCCGGGCCCTACAAGCTCATCCGCCACCCGCTCTACCTGGGATGGTTCTGCGCCTTCTGGTTCACGCCCACGATGACGGTCGCGCACCTGGTCTTCGCGCTCGCGACCACCGGCTACATCCTCGTCGCCATCCGGCTCGAGGAGCGCGACCTCGTGGACGTGCACGGCGCCGACTATGTCGAGTACCGCCGCCGCACGCCGATGATCGTGCCGTCCTTTACGCGTGCCGAGTCGACGGATACGCGTGAGGAGCAGCGCGCCCGTCGCATCGCCGCCTGAGGCCGGTGCGGGAATACGCCGCCCCGCGGCCGCGTCACAGCCCGGCGATCCACGTGCGCATGGCCGCGAGGTCGGGGTCGTCGAGGGCGGAGTCCTTCCACGAGCCGTCGATGGCGAGCGCGCGTCGCAACCGGCGCTCCGCCTCCGGGCGGTCGCCCAGCAGGCAGGCATAGCAGGCGAGATTGTAGTGGAGCACGCCGCACGCGGGATGCCTTGGTTCCGCCTCGAGCAGGACGGCCCGCGCCTCCTCGACACGCTGCACCTCGCGCAGCGCGTAGGCCCACGAGATCCAGCCGTGCGGATGGTCCGGCCGGGCGCGCGCGAGGATGCGGCCGACCTCGATCATCGCCATCCAGTCCTTCGTCTCGGAATGGAGGTCACAGAGTGCGGAGAGCACCTCCGGCCGTCCGCGGTCGGCACCCTCGAGCGCGGCGAGTTCGGCGGCCGCCTCGGCCACGAGGCCGAGCGCGAGGAAGCCGCTGGAATATTGCACGCGTCGCTGCCACGGGATGCCGCCGCCCATGCCGTGATGCTCGGGGCCGGCGGGCGCGCTGTCGAGGTCGGGATGCAAATGGCGCCCCGCCGCGATGCGGCCGGCGTGGGAGTCGCGCCGGCGCACGCGCATCCTGCTCGGGCTTTGCCGGAGGCGGACGGGCCGACCGGCCCATGCGCGCTGTGCGTGCGCCGCCAGTAACCCCTTGACTGGACAGGCGGCCGGGCGGTTGATGCCCGGGGTCAAGTTCGCTGCCCGGTCCGCAGGTGTCGCCCCCTCCAAGACTTACCGCCGTGGATACACTTCGATCCAGACTCGCGCGCGTGCTGGTGTCGCTGGCAAAGCTCGCGGCGGTGATCCGCGGGGGGCGGATCGCGGAACGCGCCATGACCGGGGAGGCCGCGGCCCGGGCCCGCGCGTTCGCCCAGGCGCTCACGTTCACCCAGGAGAAACCATGAAAGACAAGATCACCGCCAAGATCGGCAAGTTCATCGATGACATCACCACGCTCGACGTGCTCACGCTGTCCGGATCCATCGCCCTCAAACCCGATCCCAGGCCTGAGCCGGGCGCCGGCGCAGGCGCTGGTGTGAAGGAGCTGGCATGGGACGACTACTTCAAGGACATCGTCGGCAAGCTCAAGACACCCGACGACGCGACCAAGCTCGAGATCGTGGCCTACACCCACACCGAGCTCGACGCCGACTCCGTGAACTTCTACCGCACCGCCGGCACCGAGGACGCGCTGCGCGACCTGCACCTGCGCACCGTCGAGAGCGCGACCAAGGCCCGGCTCGATGCCGTGGCGGCGTTTGCCCGCGTGTTCAAGTAGTCGCGGCGCCGCTCCGCCCATGCCTCTCGCGGACGACCCCGAGAGCCTTGATGCCGCCGACCTCGGCCGGCTCGACGCGCAGTGGACCGGCCTGCTGCGGGATCACTTCGCGACCACACCTCCCGGCCGCTTCGAGCGAGCCGAGGCGGTGCTCGACGAGGTGCCGTCGGACTATCTCGGCGAGCAGATCGCCACGCATCTCGAGAGCCTCGGCTACCTCACGCGGGCCGGGGCCGCGGGCTTCACGCCCCCGGAGGTCTGGCGACCGGCGTTCGAGGTGTGGAAGGCGGACCAGCGGGCCGAGGAACTGCGTGCCTCGCCTGCGGTGCGCGTCGACCTCGGCGGCGAGGACCTCGGAAAACTCAGCGCGGACGAGCGCGCCATCCGCGTGCTCAAGGCGCAGTGCTCGTTCGAGGGCGAGACCTCGCTCCGCGTGTCCTCGGAGGATGGAGACGATACGCTCGCCGTGCGGATCGCGCGCCACCGGCTGCGTTGCTTCGGTTTACTCGACGAGCAGGCCCCGCTCGCCGCGGTCGACCGAGCCGCCGTCGACGCCGTGGCAGCCGAGCTCGCGCGCCCCGCGTTTCCCACCATCGACTGGCTGGACCTGCTCGGCGACATCCCCGAGTTGACCTCGCGGTTCGTCCAGACGCAGGCGCATCGGGTCTTCGTCTTCGGGCGCACCCCGGCCGCCGAGGCCTGGCACGACAGGTTCCGGATACGCCGCCGAAGCAAGTCCGGGCTGGGGCAGGGGACCTTCCGCAGTGCGGCGGCCCGCCGCCGGCATGACCGGGCGGGTGGAATCGAGGCGACACATGGACCCGCACCGGCGCTGCGCACGACACTGGTGCCCGGCCTGGTCGAGGCGCGGGGCGCCGGGGAAGACCGGCCGCCGGTCGCGCTCACGCGTTTCGCCCTCGTGCTGCTGCAAGTGCGCCTGTGGATGTTCGGCTACTACGCGGGCGCACTCGACGGACGGTGGGGCGTGATGACCGCCCGGGCGCTGGAGCGATTCATCCTCGAGCACGAGGCCGAGGGTGGCGGTGGTTCCGAGGCGCTGGCACCGCGGCCGGAGTGGCTGCGGGGCAATTCCAACGAACTGGTCATCGACCTTGGCTACCTCTTCTCCTTCATGGTCGCGCGCCTCGACGAGGCCGCGGAGATCACGGCCCGCAGCGAGATCGACGCCCTCGTCAATGCCTCGCTGCAGGGCGACGCGTCCGAAGCAGGGGCGCAGGAGCGCCTCGGCGCAGCCGAGGTCGAACTGTCGCACGACCTGCTCGAGGCCCACGAGAAGCGCCGCGCCCTCCAGCGGGAGGATCGGGAAGCGGTCGAGGCTGCGGGCGCGGCCTCGGGAGGACGGCGCCGGCGCTATTTCGGGTGGCGCGCGGTATTCGGACTCTTCGGACGCGCGCTGCGCTGGATCGGCCGCTCGATCAGGAAGACGCTGCGGTGGTTGCGCGAGCGGATCCGCAAGGTCGTCCACTATGCCACCACCTTCCTCAACTACATCCGCGAGAAAACCCGTCGCGCCGTGCGGCTGGCCGCCCTCGGGCTGCAGCGCCTGCGCCACTGGCTCACGGGCGCTCCGGTCGGGACGATGCGCGGCGAGGCGCTCGTGTTGACCTCCTCGTCGCTGGATTTCGACACGCTCAACTTCGCGGGCGGGTCCGTCGACGCCGATCTCGTCGGCGACCATCTCGTGCGCCTGGAGTGCCTCAACGCCGGTTTCGGTTTCCTTGTCGAGGTCGCGCTGGGTGTGTGGTCCGTCGTGAGTGCGCTGAAGTACGCTTTTGCCAACTGGCTTCTGCTCGCCTGGCGCGCCTTCAAGGCCGTGCGCCGCGCGCTCGAGTATGTCGATGAGCACGAGGCGCTGCTCGACCGCCTCGAGCCCGCCGTGCTGTAGGTGTGGGCCGCTCCGGTCGGGTCGGTCGCGCGTCGGATTTGTCAACCCGCCCGGACCGTGCATCGTCGCGTCATGCCTCACGCCCGTCGTCACTACCTCTGCCTGCTCCTCGCCTCCCTCTTCGCCATGTCGCTCCACGCATCCAGTCCGATCCTGCAGACCCAGGTCGAGGATATCGAGGGGCGGGGCGGCACGCTCGCCGCCTACGAGGGCAAGGTCATGCTCATCGTCAACGTCGCCTCCCACTGTGGCTACACGCCGCAATACGCCGGGCTCGAGGCCTTGTATCTCAAGTACAAGGACCGTGGCCTCGTCGTGCTCGGCTTCCCCTGCAACCAGTTCGGCGCGCAGGAGTCGGGCACGCTGGAGGAGATCAAGAGCTTCTGCACGGCCAACTACGGCGTGACCTTCCCCCTCTTTGCCAAGATCGAGGTCAACGGCCCGGGTCGCCACCCGCTCTACGCCGCGCTGGCAGGCGATGGGTCGCCATTTCCTGGAGACATCGGCTGGAACTTCACGAAGTTTCTCGTCGACCGCGACGGCCGGGTCGCCGGCCGCTTCGCCTCGGGTGTGAAACCCGACGCCTCTGAACTCGTCGCTGCGATCGAGAAGGCGCTGGGCGGATGATCCGCGGCTGCACGCCACTGACCATGAACCCGATCAACGGTCATTTCCTCATCCCTCCCGGGGCGCTCGCCTGGAAAGTCGCCAAGCCGATGCAGATCCCGTACGCCGACCTCCTCGAGCACACGAAGAGCGAGATCCTCGGCGCCCGCCTCTGGCGCCTGCCTCCCGGCAGCGCGAACACCTGGCACCGCCACGTGCGGGCGGAGGAGTTCTACTTCGTGCTCGAAGGCGTGGGTCGCATGCGCGTGGCGAACGAGACCCTGACCGTGCCAAAGCACGGAGGCGTGCTCGTCGGCCCGCAGTCCATGCGGCAGATCTTCAATGATACGGGGGCAGAAACGCTCTGGCTGATCCTCGGCGCGCCAGAAAAGGAGTTCGCGCCCGATGAGCCGTTCGACATCCGGCGCTTCTGGCCGGAGGACCCGACGCAGCTTCCCAAGGAACTTGCCGGTGTCGTGTGGCCGCCGAAGGGTGAGTCGCCCGGAGCCGGCTAGAGCCTGTCAGGGGCGTCGTTGGGGGCGTGTTTCCGAAACCGCGCCTCGGGCACGTGAGGTGGGCTTGGGGTGGAGGGCCGGGCTCCCGCCCGGCCGCGATGGCGCAGCGGCCAGCGCACGTCGCTGCGCATCCGCATCGGTGCGGGAGCACCGCCCATGGTTGTTCTGAACACGGCTGCAGTGGCGACGTGCCTTTTGCCGGCGTGCTTGCGCTGTGCGGTGTCGCCGGCGGGAGGGATGCGCAGCCCGGGCGAGTCGGCGGTTCAGGCCTCGCCGGACTCCGGCGGACGCCCGTCCCGGACGGGTGCCAGCAGGTCTGGATCCGGCGTATCACCATCGTTGGGACACAAGTGGCGCAGGGTGTCGAGGCGGCGCCAGGCCTGTTGAACCGTGGCCAGGGCGGCCGCATGGGTCGGCGACGCGCGCCGCCATGCCGCCGACGCGGCGGACTCCTCCGCCGTGCAGCCGCGGTCCTCGCACGCCAGCACTCGGGCGGCGGCGTCGAGGGGATCCCGGCCTCGAT
>JACSRI010000088.1 GCA_014879845.1 Opitutaceae bacterium | reverse complement strand
CCGCTTTCTGCCATCACGACCGCGTGGATCTCCGGGTTGGAGTGGCCGGAGGCATCGAGCAGTTCGGCGAGATCGGCCTGCGGATCGAGCGTCTTGAGCCGCTCGAGCATCGTGCGCTCGGCCCGGGCGTAGAACTCCGCCTCCTCGTTCATGCGCGCGACCTGGCTCTGCTGCGCGCGCACAAACCACTCGCCCAGCAAGCCGACGCCGTGCAGCAGGCTGGCGGCGGCGAGGATGGCGAAGGGAAGTCGGTAGGCGGCGGGCGGGATCGAGGGGGCGAGCGCCGTGTTCAGCGTGAAGAGCAGAAACGCGATCGTGATCAACGGCAGCGCGAGATCGGCCCAGACGAGAAACGGACGCGAGACCACCGGGAGCTGGGAGACCTCCTCGACGCGGCCGAGGAAGGCGAAGAGCGAGGTCGCGAGCAGGGCGAGGCCGGCGAGGATGACGAGCGCGTGCTGGCCCGCGCGCTTGACCGGCAGCCAGTCGAGTCCGCCGCGCGCCGTCGCGACCGAGAGCGCGATGGTGAGCAGAATCCAGAGAGGAAGAAACACGAAGATCGCGCCCCAGATCGCGCCACCATCGTTGCGTGTGGCGCGTCGCGCCGCGCCGAGCAGGAGCTGCAGCGGGAGCAGATAGATGAACGAGGCGAGACCGAGGAGTATGTTGCCGAAGATCTGCATGATGAAAGAGGTCGGGGCTGGTCAGTTGCTCTCGCGAATGAAGGCCCGGTCGAAGGCCGCGGGCAGCGAGGCGAAGTCGACACCCGAGCCGTCGAACTTCGAGACGATCATGGGGTAGGTCTTCCGACCCCAGGCACGCTGCTGGCGCAGCCAGTCCTTGGGGTAGACGTGCAGGCGTTCGTGAATATGGAAGCCGTAGTTCTCCATCGCGGCGTGCAGCGGGCGGGCGAGTTCGCGGCGCTCCTCCGCCGAGAGGTCGGTCGTCGCGACGAAGGTGATCGCTGTCGTGGGATCGGACTTTCCGAGCTCCTCGACGAGTCGCGGCATCAGGCTGGGGTGGGTGCGGAGGCGCTGTGTGGCGCTGGCGCGGATCTCCGGCGAGCTGCCGTGCGCCGCGTTGCTGAGGAGTGAGAAGAACTCGATCTCGGGATCCTGCGTGGGGATCCGCGCGAGGACCTCGGCCTCCACCTGGCTGGAGCTACCAACTGTGTGGGCGACCTGCGCGACCGCGCCAGCGGTCCGCCGCGCGGCCCCGACGCCGACATAGAGCACGCTTCCTGCGAGGCTGAGGCAGCCGAGGACCAGCCATGGTATCCGGACGGCTCCGACAGGAAACCGCGCGGTGAGGCCGGGGTTGAGCACCAGCGCCACGAGCGCGAGGGTGAGCAGCGGCACGAGGTAGACCGGGAGGCCGAGCGTGAGGCGCGTTCCCCAGCCGGTGCGAAAGTGCGCGGTGAAACTCACGAAGGTCGCCACCGCGAGCGCGACGGTGGCGGCGATGATCAGGGCATGTTGCAGGCCGCGCCGAAGGGGCAGCACGTCGAATCCGCCCTGCGCGGTGGCGAGGATCATGCCGACGAGGAGCAGCAGCCACATCGGGCCGAGGACGAGGATACCCGCGATCGCGCCGCCGCCGTCGTCGCGCTTGCGGGCGACCTCGAGCAGCAGGTGCTGGAGCGGGAACAGGTAGATGATTCCCGCGAGGGTGAGACAAAGATTGCCGATGGCCTGAATCATGGGTGGGGCTGAGGGTCAGCGCTTGAACGCCGTGGCGAGGCTCGCGACGACAGTCACGGCGATGGTCGCGAGGATCCCGAGTCCGAAACCGATCGGCACGGTCGCGACGGCGGTGAGGAACGAGCCGAGGATCTTGCGCGCGCCGAACCACGCGGCGAAGGCGGGGCGGTTTTCCGCCAGCACCAGCGCGCCGGTCACGGCCGTGCCGATCGCGATCAACACCGTGCCAAACATCAGCACCATGATGAACGCTGCGTCCTGGCCTTTCGCACCCGTGCCGAAGCCGGCGATCAGGCGCCCTGCACATACGAGCATGAACACGTAGGTGAACACGACTGCGCGGCCGAGCCACCACCACGTCTTCGCGCCGGGCAGCAGCACGGTGGCAAACGCGGCCGGCACGACGAAGAGCGGAAGCAGCATCAGGAGTTTCTCGCAGAGCTGCACGTCGCGGCCTTCGCCGGAGTCGTGCCGTGCGCAAAACCAGAATACGGCGCCGGTGAGGAGCGCGAGCACGAGCTCGGGCCCGGCGAGCAGGGAGGTGGCGCGGTTCATGGCGTGGGGACGGCGCGCCACGCGGCGAGCCAGTAGTAGGCGAGCCAGAGCACGGAATAGAGGATGCCGACAAGGCTGATGTCCGACATGCGGACGACGCACGTGATCAGCACCGTCGCGGCCGTAAGTCCGCCGAGATGGAGCAGCCACCGCTGGCCGGGGAGGAGGATTCCTGCGAAGAGGATCGCGAGGGCGAGATACGGCAGCGCGACGATGAGCGGGTTCGTCGGCGAGGCGCCGAAGGATTTCCGAAAACCCGAGGCGACCATCGTGAGCACGATCGTGCCGAAGAGCACGCCGCCGGTCGACAGTCCGAGGATCCAGCGCAGGGCGATCATGCGCAGCGGGCCTCCGGGTCGCAGCCGAACTCGGCCACGAGCTGGGCGCGGAACTGGTCGCGCTCGTAGGAGAGGGCCGCGCCTTCCCCGCCGCTCGTGGCCATGCTGGCGTAGAAGGTGATGAAGTCGCTGGAGCGCTTGAAGGCGTCGAGCGCGCCGTCGCGGTCGCCCGCGGCCTTGAGGCGGAGCATGCGCTGGCGATACATCTCGGCCGTCGACATCGCGTAGCCGATGTAGGGACAGCCGTCGCGGATGGTGTTTTCCGCGGCTTCGAGCTGGCCCTGCGCTTCGAGTTCGAGCGCGCGGGTCCACCACGCCGGGGGCTGGCTCGTGACGGCGGTGAAGCTGCTGGAGATCGGGCCTTCCTTCGGGCGCGGCTCGAGCGGTTCGCCCGCCGGTTCCTCGTCTTCTTGGGCGACGGGAAACACGCAGCTCTCGAGGATGAGCGTGCCGAGGATCCAGGCATCGGCCGACACCTCGGGCGTGGCGGTGACACGGGCGCGCACGACGCGCGTGGCGTCGCGGCCGGGGCGGAGGAGATGGTGCTGCTCGAGCGGTTGGTCGCCGTCGGCTATGCCGCGCACGCTCATCGTGCGGATCATGCCGTCGGTGCGACGGGAGAAGTCAGGCGCGGCGTAGGCGTCGCGCGCCTCGGATTCGATCGCGTCGAGGATGGTGTCGTCGTCGCGGTCGTCGCGCGGGATGAGGTCGAGGTTGATCTGCACCTTGCCCGACGGTTCGAACACCAGCGTGCGCTCGCCGTCGTCGATCACGTGCCAGCCGAAGGGCACGTCGATGAATCCTTCGATCGCACCCGGCGCGACACGAACGCGACGCGCCTCGGCGCTGACGGCGACGGTGTTTGGCACGAGGCCGACGCCGCGATCGCGGAGGTTGGCGTTGATCGGCGCCTCGGGGTCGAGCGACGTCGTGTCCTCGGCGAGCGCGAAGTCGGCGAGTCGGCATTTGCGCGCTCCGACGCCGGCGGGCACGGCCATCTCCACCTGACCGACAGGCGGCATCGAGGCGCGGGGATGCGGAGTCGACTGCATCGCCTCATCCGCGTCGGGCGTCTCAAGCGTCTCGAGCGCGGGCGTGCGACCCTCCGACTCGGGTGCGGGTGAGGTGAACTCGATCGCCGCGGCCTCGGGTTGGAAGCGCGAGCCCCGCGGAGTTTCCAGACGGAACGAGCGCAGCATCGCGAACCAGGCGTCGCGGACCGCCCCGTCGAGCGCCTCCGGCGCGGCGAAGGTCAGGTTGATCAGGCGTCCGCCGTCCTCGAGGAACGCGAAGCGCACGACCATCGGGCCGAAATCCGAGGGCTTGACGGCCTCGCCGGTCACGGCGGCGACGCCGGCCACGACCGCCGGGCCGACGGCTCGCGGCTGCATCCCGTCCTCCTTGAGGTGATACCACGCCCAGTCGTGGAGCGTGCCGTCCTCGTGCGCGGGGCGGGCGCTGAAGGCGAAGACGATCACCGCGTGCGGCGCCGTGACGACGGCGAGCGGGATGAACGCCGTCGGGTTGGAGGCGTCCGCGGACTCGTTGGGCAGGTCCTGCGGGTTCCAGTCGACGGGCAGGTCGGCGGTGAAGCCGAGATCGGCGACGCGGGAAGGGAAGGTGCGGGAGGCGAGTTTGAGCGCGGAATTCATGGGTTGGGTCTCGTTTTCAGTCTGGCCGGCGGCGGGCTGGGTGAGCGTCAGGGCGAGGCTGAACAGGCAGGCAAGGGCGGAGCGGAGGCGCATGGGCGTGGATCGCGAGGCGGCCGCACGAGGCGAGGGGCGTGCGGCCGCGCGGGGTGCAGGCTTCAGGCGGGCCAGGGGAACGTGACCGACTTCGGGGCGTCGGCCGTGTGATCGGCTTTGCGCAGCTGGACGAACATCTCGATGGCCGACGGCTGGCCGCCCGCGACGTGCACGCGGAACTGGATGTTGCGCGGGTCACCGCTGCTCGGATCGAAGCTGTAGCCCCAGGTGAAGTAGGGTTTGCCCTGCGCGCCGGCCGAGCGGGCGTTCGAGCGCATGGCGTCGGGCTCGAACACGGCGCCGGCCGTCTGCGAGGACCGGATGCGCACGCGCCACGCGCCGGAGCTGTCGGTTTCCTTGTAGGCGAGGAAGGCGTAGTCGAGGTTGAGAACGGCGTCGTAGGCGTCGACGTAGGCGAGCTGCTGGTAGCTGGCGCCGCCGGAGACGTTGGCCGGGAGATCGATGAGCTGCGGAGTGGTGGTGGTGTTCATAGGAGGTGAGGTGGTGTGAGGGTTGTTTTGGGGATGGGTTGGATGTGACCTCTCGAGACTATCAGGTGCGCGCGCCGGGCACCATCGGACCTCGGTCGGAACGCGGGAGACTCTCCGGGCCGACCGGCCTCCGACTTTGGACGGAGGCGCGGCTGCGCGAGGGGCGGCACGTGCGGCGCGAGGGTGGCGTTTTCCGGCGCGAATAAGCATCGCTACGCGCTGCGGTGCCGTGATCTTATAGGCGGGCGTTTGGTTTTGACCGTGTTTAGGGATTCTTTTCCTCTTCGCCCTCCCGCCGGGGGCGACGCCACGCCTCCGCCACATTAGCGGCTCCCATTAGCACCTGCTCATCTCACATGAACCTGGCCACCGCGCTGTTCACCTCCTCGATCGGCCGAAAGATCGTCATGGCCGTCACCGGACTCGTCCTTCTCGGGTTCGTGACCGGCCACCTCATCGGCAATCTGCATATCTTCGGGCATCCCGATGAGATCAACGGCTACGCCGCCTTTCTCCAGGGCCTCGGCCCGGTGCTGTGGCTCGTGCGTGGCACGCTGCTCCTGTGCGTGGCCCTGCACATCTGGGCCGCGGTGGTGCTGACCCTGGAGAACAACCAGGCCCGGCCGCAAAACTACGGCTTCAAGCACACCATCCAGGCGACGCTCGCCTCCCGAACCATGCGCGTGACCGGCGTCGTGGTGCTGGCCTTCATCGCCTACCACCTCGTCCACTTCACCATCGGCTCGGGCAGCAGCTTCTTCCAGGGCGAGACCTACAAGTCGGCCCTCGACCACTACGAGATGAAGCACGACTTCCACTTCCTCGGCCTGCTGCTGGTGCAGAAGGGTGAGCACGTGCACAACGTCTACGACATGGTCGTGCGCGGTTTCCAGAGCCCGATCGTCTCGGGCTTCTACATCCTCGCGACCGGCCTGCTCGCCTTCCACCTCTGGCACGGCATCGAGAGCATGTGCCAGACCTTCGGCATCAAGACCAGCACCTGGGGCAAGTGCCTGCGCTTCCTCGCCCGCGCCTACTGCATCGCCTACTTCCTCGGCAACCTCGCCATCCCGGGCTCGGTCCTCGCCGGTTGCCTGAAACCCGGCGGCGCCTGCTGCGAAACGCCTGCCGCCGAGGCGCCCGCCACCACTCACGCGCACTGATAGCTCAACCTTTCGCCGCTCCGCACCATGAAATTGGACGCCAAGATTCCTTCCGGCCCGCTCGCCCAGAAGTGGGACCGCTACATCGCGGAAAGCAAACTCGTCGCCCCGAACAACCGGCGCAAATACGAGGTCATCGTCGTCGGCGCCGGCCTCGCCGGTGCCTCCGCCGCCGCCACGCTCGGCGAGCTCGGCTACAAGGTGAAGTGCTTCGTCTATCACGACAGCCCTCGCCGCGCGCACTCCATCGCCGCGCAGGGCGGCATCAACGCCGCGAAGAACTACCAGAACGACGGCGACAGCGTCTGGCGCCTCTTCTACGACACGATCAAGGGCGGCGACTTCCGCGCCCGCGAGGCCAACGTCCACCGCCTCGCGCAGGTGAGCGTGAAGATCATCGACCAGTGCGTCGCGCAAGGCGTGCCCTTCGCCCGTGAATACGGCGGCCTCCTGGCCAACCGCTCCTTCGGCGGCGCGCAGGTCTCGCGCACGTTCTACGCCCGCGGCCAGACCGGCCAGCAACTCCTCCTCGGTGCCTACTCGGCCCTCTCGAAGGAGATCGGCAACCGCAGCGTGCAGATGTTCACGCACAGCGAGGTGCTCGATATCGTCATCGTCGACGGCCACGCCAAGGGCATCATCGTGCGCAACCTCCAGACCGGCGAGATCACGCGCCACGCCGGCGACGCCGTGGTGCTCGCCACCGGCGGCTACGGCAACGTCTTCAACCTCTCCACCTACGCCCGCCAGTCCAACGCCACCGCCGCGTGGCGCGCCTACAAGCGCGGCGCCGGCTTCGGCAACCCGTGCTACACGCAGATCCATCCGACCTGCATCCCGGTGAGCGGCGACTACCAGTCCAAGCTCACGCTCATGTCGGAGTCGCTGCGCAACGACGGCCGCATCTGGGTCCCGAAGAAGAAGGAGGACTGCAAGAAGGACCCCGCCTCCATCCCGGAGGAGGACCGCGACTACTACCTCGAGCGCAAGTACCCGAGCTTCGGCAACCTCGCCCCGCGCGACATCTCCTCGCGCGCGGCCAAGCAGGTGTGCGACGAGGGTCGCGGCATCGGCGACACCGGCCTCGGCGTGTATCTGGACTTCGGCGACGCGGTGAAGCGCATCGGCGAGGCCGGCGTGCGCGAGCGCTACGGCAACCTCTTCGACATCTACCACGAGATCACGGCCGAGAACGCCTACAAGACGCCGATGCGCATCTTCCCCGCCGTGCACTACACGATGGGCGGCCTGTGGGTTGACTACAACCTGATGTCCAACGTCCCCGGTCTCTTCGTCCTGGGCGAGGCCAACTTCTCCGACCACGGCGCCAATCGCCTCGGCGCCTCGGCGCTCATGCAGGGCCTGGCCGACGGCTACTTCGTGCTCCCGAACACGATCAACAACTACCTCGCCACGCTCAAGCCGGGCACCGCGCCCAAGGCCGACCGCGCCGAGTTCGTCCAGGCCGAGCAGGGCATCGTCGAGATGACGAAAAAGCTCCTCAACACGAAGGGCCGCCGCACCGTGCAGTCCTTCCACAAGGAGCTCGGCAAGATCATGTGGGACCACTGCGGCATGGGCCGCACCAAGCAGGGCCTCGAGAAGGCGCTGCAGCTCATCCCCGCCCTGCGCGAGGAGTTCTGGAGGGACGTCAACGTCCCCGGCTCCGACGCCGAGTTCAACCAGGCCCTCGAAAAGGCCGGCCGCGTGGCCGACTTCCTCGAGTTGGGCGAGCTCATGTGCCGCGACGCCCTCGAGCGCGAGGAGTCCTGCGGCGGCCACTTCCGCGAGGAGCACCAGTATCCCGACGGCGAAGCCAAGCGCGACGACGAGAAGTTCGCCCACGTCGCCGTCTGGGAATACGCCGGCAGCGCCGACAAGAAACCGATCCGCAACGTCGAGCCGCTTCAGTATGAAGAGGTCAAGATGGTGACGCGGTCCTACAAGTGACGAGTCGCGGGCGACGCATGACGTGTAGTGGAATCATGGAGCGCTCGAACCGGTCACAGTTTGTGACCGGTTCGGACGTCGCTTGATGCAAACGACGCCGACAGGTGCGAACACCCCGGTAAGCGACCCGTCGCGGAGCCGCGTCGGTCTTGAGGCGCCAGACTGGCACCTCAAGTTTTCTTCATTCGGGTATTCAACTGCTTACAAACTTGAGATCACAAATTGTGACCTCAAGTTTCCGATTCGTTGACCATCGATGCCTGACGAAGCCGCAGCCCTCCAGGTCCCGATCGAGCGAGTCACGTCGCGCATCTACCTGCTGCGCGGGGAGAAGGTGTTGTTCGATTTTGACCTGGCCGAGTTGTATGGAGTCGAAACGAAGACGTTGAATCGAGCGGTGCAGCGAAACCTCGAACGGTTCCCGACAGACTTCATGTTTCAGCTTACGCGTGAGGAGGTTATGGGTTTGAAGTACCAAATTGGTACTTCAAACGGAGGCCGAGGCGGCCGCCGAAAGTTGCCCTACGCCTTCACCGAACAAGGCGTCGCCATGCTCTCCAGCGTCCTGCGCAGCCCGCGCGCCGTGCAGGTAAACATCGCGATCATGCGCGCCTTCGTCCAGCTGCGCCAGATGATCGCCTCGCACGGCGACCTCGCGCGCAAGCTCAAGGCTCTCGAGCGCAAGTACGACGACCAGTTCAAAGTCGTATTCGACGCCATCAACGCGCTCATGACCGAGAGCGAAGCGGCGATCGAAAAGCACGGCCGCAAGATCGGTTTCGGCCAGCCTGCCGCCGACAAGGCCTGAACCGTCCCACCCACGTCCTTCCCTTTTTTCCAAACATCCACCCACGACGATTTCCCGCCATGAAAGTTAAGATCAAAGTCTGGCGCCAGAAGAACGCCTCCACGCCCGGCGAGTTCAAGGTTTACGACACGCCCGAGCTCAACCCGAACATGTCGTTCCTCGAGATGATGGACGTCGTGAACGAGGAGCTCACGGTCAAGGGCGAGGACCCGATTGCGTTCGACCACGACTGCCGCGAGGGCATCTGCGGCACGTGCTCGCTCGTCATCGACGGCAAGCCGCACGGCCCGCACAAGGCGGTCGCGACCTGCCAGACCTACATGCGCAGCTTTAGCGACGGCGACCTCATCACGGTCGAGCCGTTCCGCGCGAAACCCTTCCCGATCATCAAGGACCTCGTCGTGTATCGGCAGTCCTTCGACAAGATCATGCAGGCCGGCGGCTTCATCAGCGTGCGCACCGGCGCCGCGCAGGACGCCAACGCCATCCCGATCGAGAAGGCCACGGCCGACATGGCCATGGACGCGGCTCAGTGTATCGGCTGCGGCGCCTGCGTTGCGGCGTGCAAGAACGCCTCGGCCATGCTCTTCGTCGCGGCCAAGGCCGGTCAGCTCAACCTCCTGCCGCAGGGTCAGGCCGAGAAGGACCGCCGCGTCCTCGCCATGGTGCAGACGCACGACGCCGAGGGTTTCGGCAACTGCACCAACTACTACGAGTGCAGCGCCGTGTGCCCGAAGCAGATCAGCCACGAGTTCATCGCCAAGCTCAACCGCGACTTCCTCACCGCGACGCTCCACTCGACCTTCAGCCAGGCGCCCGCGATGAGCAGCGGCGGTGGTGCGGGCTGAGCGCCGAGCGCAAGTCACGCGAGTTCGATCTTTCACGAGCCGCCGGATGTGTTCCGGCGGCTCGTTTGCTTCCGGGCCCTGCGACCGAGTGACGGTCGTCGGTAGGCGTTCGCGGCCGGGCGAGAGCCCGGCCCTCCAGGGATGCGGGCGGTGCGCTGCGGTGGAGGGCGGGGCTCCTGCACCGCCGCGCCCTCGGAGCGTGTGCTTCCGTGTCGCCGAGTCTCGCTGGTCTCAGCCCTTCTTCCCCGGCATCGGCCCGATCTTCATGCCCTCGACGACCTTCTCGAACGCGCCGCTATGCATTTCGTGGTAGTGCCGGTCCGGAGCGGTGTACCGGGCGATCACATACGAATCGTCGACGAGCGCAACGTAGGCGGTCTCGTGGATGGTCAGGCCCTCGGGCGTCTTGTAGGTGACCTCGATGCGGAAGCCGGGCCGGCCGTCGATCGTCGCGGGCGTGTTGCTCACGATCTGGAGATTGTGGCGCGACTGGTCGGCGGCGAAGGCGTCGAGCAGAAGCTGCGCGGCCTCCTGGTCCTCCATGCCCTGGGTGATGGTGCGGTCGGTGTTCTCGATCTTCGAGCCGTAGTCGCGGCGTGTGATGCGGATGGTCTGCAGGAGGAAGCCGTCCTTGGTCATCACGAGGTCCTTGTCCGGGGTGAAGCGTGCCCAGCCTTCGGGTACACTGGCGGTGACGCCGATCTTCTTCGCCGTCTGCGGCGTGGCGCTGTCGGTCACCCAGGTGGGTTCGACCGTGGCGCAGCCGGCCAGGAGGAGCGCGGCAAGGCCGAGCGTCAGGACGCCGGTGCGGGCGGAGCGGGAGGAGGCGTGGGTTCGCATTTTTCGAGGTAGGCTTCGATGTAGGCGCGATCGTGCGCGGTGCGGTCGAGATCGAGGAAACGACGCAGGTGGGGCGCCGCGGCGGCGAGTTCGCCGGCCCGGTAGAGGAGGATGCCGAGGCTGCGGTGCGCGGGCGCGAAGGTCTCGTCCATGGCCAGCGCCTCCTCGAGGAGCTTGCGGGCTTCGGCTGGATCGCCCTGGGCGCCGGCGACGCGCTCGTTTTCGCCGATGAGCCAGCGCACGCGCACGCTCGACGGGTCGGCCACACGGTAGCGCCAGAGCTGGTCGCGCGCGGCGTCGTGTCGACCGGCGCGCATCTCGAGTTCGCCGTTGATCAGGAGCACACGCCGGGTCGCCTGGGCGAAGCGCTCCTCGCCCTTCTCGCCGCCCGTATGTTTCTTGTCGGCGGCGTTGAGGCGCGCGAAATTCTTCTCGCGGTCGGCGAGCTTGGGATGTGTGCCGAAGAAAAACGGTTCCTTGCGCGCGTGTTCGGAGAGATCGGCCATGAGCACGCGGAACACGACGGGCGCCTCGCCCGTGTCGTATCCACACTTTCGCATCCGTTGCCAGCCGACCTCGTCGGCTTCGGTCTCCAGGCCCTTCGAATAGCCGCTGACCGCCGCGGCGGTGCCGTAGACCCCCAGCAGGTCGATGAGGGGTGAGAAGTCGCCGGCCACGGGGGCGGAGAGCGAGATGGCCTGGAGGATCCCGGTCTTGGTCTTCAGGCTGCGCTGGCTCTTGAGGGCGTGCTTATGCGTGGCGTGCGTCATCTCGTGCGCGAGCACCGAGGCGAGTTGCGCTTCGTTGAGCATGCGCGCGAGCAGGCCGGTGTGGATATAGAGCCGGCCGTTGGGGTAGGCGAAGGCGTTGAGCGTGGGGTCGCGCACGAGCTTCACGCTGAAGTCATCCTCGGCGAGTCCGTCGGCCGTGGCGAGACGCGCGACGACCGCCTGCAGGTAGTCCTCGAGTTCGGGCTCCTCGAGCACGAAGCCGCTGCGGTCGAGCGCCGCCTGCTCCTCGGCGACACGCTGCCAGAGCCCCTGCTCCTCGGCCGTGGTGGCCACGAGCGATTGAGCTGTACCCGCGCCGTGGGCACACGGCGCAAGCACGAGCAGGACGAGGGCTGCCGGGAATCCGCGCACGGGCAAGGGGTCATTCCTTCGCCTGGCCGTCGGGCATGGAGCTCAGGAGGTTTTCGATCGTGGTGCGCAGGCCCTCGGGCTCGCGCAGGTCACCGAGGCGCCCGGGCCCCAGCACCTCGTACCAGATGAGCGTGCCGTCGCGGGCGATGAGCGCGGCGCTGAGGTGCTCGGTGCCGCTGGAAGGTGTGACCATCACGCCGGTGCCGGTCACGGCGGTGGCGGCGATGCTCGCGACGACGCCCAGGCCGGTCATGAACTTGCGGCTGCCGGTGAAGTAGTCGTCCTCCCCGTAGATGAGCAACAGGGCGTCCGCGTCGACGGCCTCGCAGATCTTGTCGACGCTGCCGACCGAGTAGTCGAAGCGGCCGAGGGCGGTCGGCAGGCCGACCATGGGGTTGCCGAACAGGGTGATGTTGGCGTCGATCGTCCGGTAGAGCGCCTTAACCTCCTCGAGTTCGGCGGCGATCTCCGGCGGGAGCGCGACGTCGCGCAGGTAGACCATCCGCTCGGGGCGCATCTGCTCCAGCGTCGCGCGGGCATTGGCGCGCGCGGCTTCGGTCCAGTCGTCTCGCTGCTCGCGCACGCCGCCGGCCGAGAGTTGGTGGAGCGTGATCTCGGGTGGCACCACGGCGGTGGTTTGCACCGAGTTCATCTGCGACAGCGCCGATGAGTGCATGCGGTTGGTGGCGACCCGACCGGTCGCGGCGCAACCGGAGAGTGTGAGCGCGGCTGCGAGGAGGGCAGTCGCGGAAACGAGCGTGCGCAGGCACACGCGGATCGAGGCGAGACACGTCATAACGGCAGGGGTGTAGGCTTCCAGAGCGGGTGCTCGGCCGTGGGGGCGGACGGGAACGCGAGCATGCTCGCCGAGAGTGGGCTGGTCAAGAAGCAGGCCGGGCGAGAGGCGGAAAACAAAAAGGCCGGCGTCGGAGTGACGTCGGCCCGGAAACGGCGGAGTTTTTCCCTGCGGACTAGAAAAGCGAGAGCGCCTGCGCGCTTTCGATCACGACCCAAGCGAAACCGGCCACCATCATCCAGAGCAGGGCGTAGGCGACGGCGCGACGGCGGCGCATGCTGCGCTCCCATTTGTCGGTGTTGACCCGGCGAAATCCGCTGTCGTCGAGGAACGAAACAAACTGCGCGTTCTTCGTGGTCGTCCTCTGGTAATCGCGCCGATTCAGGAGCGCGACGGTGCCGATGGCGGGTCGGCGGAAGAGGTTGAGGAGGACGTGGACCATGGAACTAACCTGACGAGATTTCGGCGATCGGCTAACTTGGTGGGTGGAATCGGAAATGTGAATCACAAGTTGATGTGAACCATCACGGATGACGAGCCTTTGACAAGCGCTCGTGCTTGATCGTTCAAAAGGAATCGGTATGTCGGCGAGTTCCCCTGCGACATCTGGGGAAGTCCACCTATGGAAGCACTGAAGTTTCTCTCGCGCAGTTCGGTCGAACGCATCGTCGCCACCGCTGGCACCCCCACGTACGTCTACGATGAACGGTCGCTGCGCCGCCAGGCCGCCGCGGCCCTCGCGTTCCCCCACGCCTTTGGCCTGACCGTGCGCTACGCGATGAAGGCCTGCCCGAGCGCGGCCATCCTGCGGCTCTTTGATACGCTCGGCCTGCATGTCGACGCGAGTTCCGGCTACGAGGCGCGCCGCGCGATGCTCGCCGGCGTGAAACCCGGACGCATCAGCCTGAGCACGCAGGAGCTGCCGGAGGACTTTGCCGAACTCGTGCGGCTCGGTGTGACGGTCAACGCCTGCTCGCTGCGTCAGCTCGACCGCTACGGCGCGGCGTTTCCCGGCGCCAAGGTCGGCCTGCGGCTCAATCCGGGCCTCGGCTCCGGCGGCACGACCAAGACCAACGTCGGCGGCCCGGCCTCCAGCTTCGGCATCTGGCATGAGCATCTCGACGAGGCCGACGCGATCCTAACGAAGCACCGCCTCACGGTGGAGCGCATCCACACGCATATCGGCAGCGGCAGCGACCCGGAGGTCTGGCTGCGCGCCGCCTCGCTCACGATGGCCTTCGTGGAACGCTATGCGACGGTCACCACGCTCGACCTCGGCGGCGGCTTCAAGGTCGCGCGCATGGCCCACGAGAAAGGCACCGACCTCCAGATCGTCGGCGCGCCCGTGAAGCGCCTCTTCGAGGACTTCGCCGCGCGCACGGGCCGCAAGATCCACCTCGAGATCGAGCCCGGCACCTTCCTCATGGCCAACTGCGGCGCGATCGTGACCACGATCCAGGACATGACCGATACGGGCGCCTCCGGCTACCGCTTCCTCAAGCTCGACACCGGCATGACCGAGCTCTGCCGCCCCTCGCTCTACGGCGCCCAGCATCCGATGATCGTGGTCCCGCGCGATGCGGCCCGCCCGACGACGCGAGCGGAGTACGTGGCCGTGGGCCATTGCTGCGAATCCGGCGACATGCTCACGCCCAAGGCCGGCGACCCCGAGGCCCTCGAGCCGCGCGCCATGGGCGAGGCCCAGATCGGCGACTGGCTCGTGATCGAGGGCGCCGGCGCCTACTGCGCAGCCATGAGCACGACGAACTACAACTCCTTCCCGCAAGCCCCCGAGGCGCTGCTCAAGGAGGACGGTTCGGTCGTGACCATCCGCCGCCGGCAGACGCTCGAGCAGATCGTGCAAAACGAGGTGTGAGGGGCTCGTCCCGCTCGCTGGCGATGCGGTCGAGACGCCTCGCCGCGGCGTCCGCGGGCAGGGAGGCCCGGCGCCACCGCTGGCGCACTCACTCCGCCTCCATCCGTTGCCCGTCGCCGTAGGTCACGGTGAACGGCCGCGCCTGCAGAATCACGACGTGCCGGTCCTCGCCGGCGATGAGAAACTCCACGTCCACGGCGTTGGCCCGGTCGCCCCAGCGTGGGATCAGGTGCTTGTGCAGGCGCAGCAGCGTGTCGGTCAGCGCCCGGACCTCGGTGGTGCCGAGCAGGAGCTCGCCCACCGGCAGGCGCGAGCTGCGCGAGAGCAGTTCCTCCTCCAGTTCGTCGGAGAAGGTGTAGACGAGGTGCTGCTCGGGGATCTCTTCGCCCGCGGCGCCCGTCACGCTGCCGCCGAGGGCCTGGGCGTTGATCAACACGCCGGGGCGAAACTCGGCGAAGGGGTTGGCCGTGATCGCCACGCCGTTGGCGCGCGCGCCATCCACGAAGGGCTGCACGAGCAGCGCCATGCCGACGGCGCGATGATCGATGCGGTACCATTCCCGCTCCTCGTAGGCGCCCTGCAGCCAGACGCTGGCCCAGACTTCGCGGATGGCGCGGGCGAGTTCGGCCTCGGTGGCGCCGGGCTTGACCTTGACCGAGCGATAGAGCCCCGCGCCGGTGAAGCCGGCGAGGTCCTCGGCGTTGGTGCTCGAGCGCAGGATCCAGCGACTCTCTGGCGCGCTCGCGCGCATCCGCGCGCGCACGTCCGCGACGAGCGACGGCTCGACCGGTGCGTCCTCGATCGCGCGACGCAAGCCGGCGAGGCGCCGCGCGCGCTCGGCCGGCTGGGCGCGCAGGGCCGGGTCGGAAACGAGGGCCTCGATCGTGCCCGCGAGGCCGGCGTCGCGCACGTGGTCGAGGTAGTGGCTGACGGGCACGACAAAACCTCCCGGCGTCACGACGGGCGGGCGCACGCGCGAGATCTCGCCGAGTTGCGCGGCCTTGGCCCCGGCGAACGATGCGCTGCGCAACCGGAGCTCGGATACGGGCACGAGGTCGTAGCGGTCGCGATCGAGCCGGGGCAGGCGCGGTGCCTTCGGCCGGCGTCGCGCCCAGTCGCGCTCGGCCTCGGCCAGCGTGGCCGGCCGCAGCGTATAGGCCTGCGGTTCGACCGTGAGGGCGACCAGGCTGCCCTCGAGGCGGGCGATCTCGGCGGACTCGAGCGCCCCGCGCAGCGCCATGTTGGGGGTGCCGCGCGACGCACACAGCAGCGCGAGGTGCCCCAGCGGCGCCTGGAGTTCGGCCGAGATGATCGCCGCGCTCACCGGGATCTCGTCGGGCAGCTTCTCGAGCACGAGCACCTGGTCGGGCCGGACCGTCGCCGGGTCGAGTGCGCCGCGCACGATGCGCAGCGTACCGAAGGCCGTGCCGGCCTTGAGCGGTTGATACATCACACCGGCGAAGACGTCCTCCGCCGAGGCGATCGGCAGGCGTCCGCGCACAGCGTCGAGTGAACGCTCATGAAGCTCGGACAGCGGGCGGAACCTCAACCGATCACCGATCCAGAGGGCGGCGCGCACCTCGTCGAAGAGGCGCACGATCTTTTCTCCTTCCAGCGTGTCGCCGCCGATCAGCTCCATCGTCCACAGGTCGGCATCGAGATAGTGCACGATCGAGCCCATCTCGAAACGCCGTCCGGGCGTGCGGTATTCACGCCGGTTGAAGGTCTCGTGGTCGGCGACCGGGCGCAGCAGCGTCCACAGGCGGTCGCGTGCAAACGCGTAGTGGTACGTCCAGCGCTCCGTGTCGACGAACCAGAGCGTGCGGTCGGTTTCGCGATCGAGGAGAAACTTCACCACCTCCGTGCGCGCGATGGCCGACGAAGCGGGTCGCGCCGCGAGTCGGGCCCAGGTGGCCGCATCGTGGATCTCGTGGGCGGACTCGAGGCGGGCCGCGCTGATGGACGGATCGTCCTGCCGCGCCTGCGCGAGCGCACCGTGGCCGCACAGCGACGCCGCCCACGCGAGCAGGATGAACCAGCGAACAGTCATGCCATCACCCAACACGCCGTGCCCTCCACCCGCAAGCCGCAGCCTTGCCGGCGTCCCGCCTCGGCACGCGTCCGATCACCCGGCGCGCGCGGTCAAGAGCGCAGCCACTTGAGCAGCGCCCAAAGCAGGCACCCGCCGCTCGCCGTGAAGAGCGCCTGGAAGACGAGCGGGGTCTGCTGGCCGTGCTCGATCGCCTGCGCATAGCTCGACTTCGAGAGCGAGTAGGCGATGCCGGCGAGGGTGACGCCGAGGATCGCGAGCGTGTTCGCGGTCGAACCGTGTCCGGGATCGAGGTCGTCCCCGTGCGCACCGAGGCTGCCGCGTGCGGCCGTGAGCGCGCCGAAAGCCATGCCGTAGTCGAGGCCGTAGTGCTCGAGCGCATGGGCGTTGTCCGCGAGGTGTCCTTGCGCCAGTCGCTCCAGCACCTGGACGGCGTCGTCGTGCGAGAGCCCGCGCGTCATGATTTGCCGGACCGCGGCTTCGTAGGCTTGGGAAGGGCTGGTCTTCATGAGAGCCGGAGTTTGCTGGGACCTGCCGTGAGTATCGGCGCCTAGGGCGCGGCCTTTACGGATGACGAAGGCGAGCGAGCGGAAAACGAGCGCCACCCGCCGCGGGCCTGAGTAGTCACCTTCATCGCGCTTCAGGCTTCCGCCATCCGCGATCTGACCTCTCACTGCCGGCCTCCGTCCTCAGAAAACTCCTCCCATGGCCAAGGTCGACGAACCCAACAAGGTCATCTTCTCGATGATCGGCGTCTCGAAGAAGATCGAGCGCAAGGAAATCCTCCGCGACATCTCGCTCTCGTTCTTCTACGGCGCGAAGATCGGCGTGCTCGGCCTCAACGGCGCCGGCAAGTCCTCGCTCCTGCGCATCCTCGCCCACCGCGACAAGGAGATCGAGGGCCACGTGCATGTGGAGCCCGGATACAGCGTTGGCCTGCTCGAGCAGGAGCCCCGCCTCACACCCGGCAGCACGGTGCGCGCGTGCGTGGAGGAGGGAGTGAAGGAACTCGCCGACCTCGTCACCGCCTACGACGCGACGTGGGACGAGATCAGTGCCGCGGCCGACGACGAGGAGAAGGAGCGCATCATGGCGCACCAGGGCGAGCTGCAGGAAAAAATCGACGCGCTCGACGCCTGGGACGTCGCCTCGAAGGTCGAGATGGCGATGGACGCCCTGCGCTGCCCGCCGCCCGAGACGATCGTCGACCGCCTCTCCGGCGGCGAGCGCCGCCGCGTCGCCCTCGCGCGCCTGCTCCTGCAAAAACCCGACATCCTTCTCCTCGACGAGCCGACCAACCACCTCGATGCCGAGAGCGTGCAATGGCTCGAGCAGCACCTCGGCCGCTACGAGGGCACGGTCATCGCCGTGACGCACGACCGCTACTTCCTCGACAACGTCGCCGGCTGGATCCTCGAGCTCGACCGCGGCCACGGCATCCCGTGGAAGGGCAACTACTCCGGCTGGCTCGAGCAGAAACAAGCCCGCCTCGCCGTCGAGCAGCGCACCGAGGACCGCCGCCAGAAGGCCATGGCCCGCGAGCTTGCCTGGATCCGCCAGAGCGCCCGCGCCCGCGTCGCGAAATCGCAGGCCCGCATCAACGCCTACGAGGCGATGCTCAAGGAAAACGTCGCCGAGAAGGAGCGCGAGTTTGAGATCGTGATCCCGCCCGGCCCGCGCCTCGGTTCACTCGTGGTCGAGGCCAAGGGTTTGGCGAAAAGCTACGGCGAGAACCTGCTCTTCGCGGACGTGAACTTCTCGCTCCCGCCCGGCGGCATCGTCGGCGTGATCGGCCCCAACGGCGCGGGCAAGACCACGCTCTTCCGCCTCATGCTCGGCCAGGAGCAGCCCGACGCCGGCACGCTGCGCGTCGGCGATACGGTCAAGTTCGCCCACGTCGACCAGTCGCGCGACTCGCTGCCCGACGGAAAGACGCTGTATGAGGCGATCAGCGACGGCGAGGAACTGCTCGACCTCGGCGGTCGCAAGGTCAACGCCCGCAGCTACTGCGCGCAGTTCGGCTTCACCGGCGCGGACCAGCAGAAGAAGGTCGGCGTGCTCTCCGGCGGCGAACGCAACCGCGTGCACCTCGCCCGCCTGCTCAAGCAGGGCGCCAACGTCATCCTGCTCGACGAGCCGACCAACGACCTCGACGTGAATTCCATCCGCGCGCTCGAGGAGGCGCTCGAGACCTTCGCCGGCTGCGCCGTGATCGTCTCGCACGACCGCTGGTTCCTCGACCGCACCGCCACGCACATCCTCGCCTTCGAGGGCGAGAGCGAGGTCTATTTCTACAACGGCAACTACTCCGCCTACATCGACGACCTTCACCGCCGCAAGGGCAAGGACGCCGACCAGCCGCACCGGATCAAGTACCGCAAGCTGACGCGGTAGCGGCGCTCTAGGGTAGGGCGAGGCCTCTGGCCGAGCCGCGCGAACGGCATGCGTGCAATGGCGGCTCGGCCAGGGGCCTCGCCCTACTTCGGAAGATCCGCCTCCACTGCACTTTTCTGTGCGCCTGCGCCCGCCGGCGGGTGCTAGGCTGTGACACGCCATGCACGACGACGATGCACGGGATTTGCAGCGCTTTGCGAACGACGGCGACGAGGCCGCCTTCGCCGCCGTGGTGCAGCGCCATCTCGGCCTCGTCTACTCCGCCGCGCTGCGGCAGGTGAATGGCGACGCGCATCTCGCCCACGACGTGGCCCAGTCTGTATTCACCGACCTGGCACGCAAGGCCGGCGAGGTCGCCGCCCGGGGCGCTCCGCTCCCCGGCTGGCTCTACACCAGCACACACTACGCGGCCGCCAAGGCGGTGCGCGCGGAGCAGCGGCGCCGGCGGCGCGAACAGGAGGCCCACGCCATGGAGGAACTTCACTCGGACGACTCGCACGACGCCGCCTGGGCGCAGCTGCGCCCGCATCTCGACGCCATGATGCAGCGCCTCGATCGGAGCGATCGCGAGGCGATCCTCCAGCGCTTTTTCGCCGGCCGGAATTTCCCGGAAATGGCCGCGGCACTCGGCGTCACGGAGAGCGGCGCGCGCATGCGCGTGGACCGCGCCCTCGAGAAACTGCGCGTGCTGCTGGAGGGCCGTGGCATCCGCTCGAGCGCGGCCGTCCTCGGCGGCGTGCTCGCGACCGAGGCGCTCGCCGCGCCACCCGCCGGCCTGGCCGCCGCCATCACGAGCACCGCGCTCGCCCAGGCCGGGGGCGCGGCCGCGGCCGGGGCCCTTGGACTTTTCGGTATGACCAAGATCCAAACGATCATCCTGGCCACCGCCGCCGCGGGAGGACTCGCGGTGGTGGGTGTGGAGATGCGCGCGCCGCGGCAGGTGCGCGCCGAGCTGGCCGCCGTCGCGACGCCGCCGGCGGTCGAGCAGCCGGCGGACCGTGCCGGTGGCGCGGATACGAATCCGGCGCGCGCGCTCCCGGAGATCGGGGACGACGCGGTGGCGCGCCTGCGCGCCGAGAAGGCGCGGCTCCAGGCGCGCTTGCAGGGAGCGCCGCCGCCGCTCGTGCAGGTCGCCAGCGCTCCGCCGGCCGCGCGCCCGTCCGCGGATGCCAAGTCCGCGAGCGGCCCGGTCTTCGACATGAAGGAGCTCGACGTGACGCCCCAGCCGATCGAGCGCAAGCCCCCGGCCTATCCCTTCGCGCTGAAAGCACTCGGTGTCCCCGGCGAGGTCATGGTGTCGTTCGTGGTGACGGGATCCGGCGACGTCGCGGACCTGCGGGTCGAGGACACTTCGCATCCGGCCTTTGGCGAAGTCGCGCTGCAGGCCGTGGCGCAATGGAAGTTCGCGCCAGGTCAGAAGGACGGCGTCCCGGTCAACGTGCGCCTCCGGCAGCCGCTGAAATTCGCGCTCCACACCGAGGAGTGGTTCTGACCGATGGACCGCGGGCGTGTCGTGTTCATCTCGGGGTTGGTCGTCGTCGCGGCGGCGACGGCCCTCGGTCTCGCCGTCGCAAGGGCGGAACGCGCGCGCCCCGCAAGCGGATCGGGACCGGGCCCGGCGGTTCATGCGAGTACGAGGGATCCCGTCGCCGAAGAAGCCGCTGCGCGGCAGGCGGAGGCCGTGCGCATCGCGGACGATATCTCCGCACTGCGCGACGAACTCGCGTTGCGCAGTGCCGCCGCCTCACCGGGTCCCGCGCGCGTCGCGCTGGCGGGGCGGCCTGCGAGCCCGGCACCGCCGAACCCGTGGCCGAACGCAGGACGGCGTGAGCCGCTCGCCACGTTTCAGACGGTCCAGTGGGCGATCCACGAGGCCGACCTCGATGCGCTCGTGAATCTGCTCGCCTTCGACGACGAGGCGTTTGCCGCAGCGGTGGACTTCTTCGATCGCCTTGATCCTGAGTCCAGGGAGGAGTTTGGCTCGCCGCAGCGACTCATCGCGGCGGCGGTTGCGGCGAAATCGCGCACGGGCATCGAGAGGGCCGATCTGGTCGCGACGACCACCTCGCCTGAAGGCCCGGTCAGCGCGCGCCTCCGAGTCTCCGGGTCCCAGGTCAAGGCGCGGGAGATCACGCTGCACTTCGAGCCGTCGGCGGACGGCTGGCGCCTTCGGGTCCCCGCCAAGGTCGTGACCGGTTATCGCAATCTCCTGCTCGGGCCGGTCGTGGATCCCTACACGCACGAGTTCATCCGCTGAGCCGGCGGCTCCGCGACGGGCCAAAGTTTCTGCAACTCCCGGGCAGCGGTGGGAGTAGAGACAGATGACGCACCTTCGTGCCGCGTCGTCCCAGTCCCCGCCCGCCATGCTCACTGATCTTCGCCTCGCGCTGCGCTCGCTCGCGAAAACCCGCGGCTTCACCGCCGTGTGCATCCTCACGCTCGCCCTCGGCATCGGATCGACCACCGCGATGTTCTGCGCGTTGCGCGCCCTCGTGTTCGATCCCGCCCCGTGGCCGGAGTCCGCGCGCCTGGTGCAGGCGTGGTCGAACCAGGGGCAGCCGTTCTCCGCGGCCGACTTCAGCGACATGCACGCACAGGCTTCATCCTTCGAGTCGTTTGGCGTCTATGCGCCGCGCACGTTCAACTTCGGCGGCGACCAGCCCGAGGCCGTGGTCGGTGTGATGGCGAGCCCGGGCGTGCTGCGCGCGTTCGGCGTGCAGCCGATGCTTGGGCGGTGGATCGACGACGCCGACGACGTGCCCGGTGCTCCGGCAGTCGTGGTGATCTCGCATGCCTTCTGGCAACGCTCGCTCTCCGGCGATCCATCCGTGATCGGACGCACCATCCGCTTCAACGGCGACCAGGCCACGGTGATCGGCGTGATGCCGCCGGAGTTTGAGTTTTTCTCGCCGTGGCTGCGCACGCAGACCTGCCACCTGTGGACGGCCCTGCGCGTCGACTACGCCAAGGGCGATCGCGGCAGCCATTGGATGTGCGCGGTGGCGCGGCTGAAGCCCGGTGTCACCGTCGCCGCGGCCGACGCCGAGGTGAAGATGATCGGCCTGCGCCTGAAGGAGGCGCACCCCGATACGAACACCCACAAGCCCTTCCTTCTGCGCTCCATCCACGACGAGATGACGCGCGGCATGGGCCGGCGCACGTGGATGCTCTTCGGCGCCGTGGTGCTCGTGCTCGTCATCGCCTGCGCCAATGTCGCGGGCATGCTCCTCGCTCGCAGCGCGCGGCGGCAGGGCGAGTACGGGCTGCGCCTCGCGCTCGGTGCGAGCTTCCGCGAGATCACGCGGGTCGCGCTGGCCGAGAGTTTTGTCCTCGCGGCCGCGGGAACGCTGGCGGGACTGTTCGTCGCCTACGGCGGCGTGCGTATCCTGCAGCTCATCACACCGGCCACCGAGGCTCGGCGCGCAGCGATCGCGCTCGACCCGGGCGTGCTGGCCTTTGCCGCGGCGCTGACGTTGCTCGCGACCCTTCTCGCCGGTGTGCCGCCGGCGCTCGCGGCCTCGCGCACGGCCGTGGCTGGCATGCTGCGGGAGACGGGCGGACGCGGCTCGTCCGGCTCGCGCACGCGCCAGCGGTTCCAGCGCGGACTCATCATCGCGCAGGTCGCGCTCGCCTTCGTGCTCGCCAATGGCGCGGCGCTTTTTTCCGCCAGCTACATGAAGTTGCTCGACGAAAACAGCGCCCTCTCGACCGAGTATGTGCTCACCGCCGAGATCAACCTCCGGGGCGAGCGCTACAAGGACCGCGCGGCGCGCGGCCGCTTCTGGGATCAGCTCGCGGAGCGCTGCGCGACGATCCCCGGCGTGTCCGCAGCCGGCACGACGACCAAGCTCCCGCTCGAGGGCGGCAGCAACACTGATATCCTCGTCAACGACCAGACCTTCGATCCGACCCAGCAACGCCTGCTCACCGAA
Source organism: Opitutaceae bacterium (assembly GCA_014879845.1). Classification (GTDB taxonomy): domain Bacteria; phylum Verrucomicrobiota; class Verrucomicrobiia; order Opitutales; family Opitutaceae; genus JAEWQP01. The sequence goes on along the minus strand of JACSRI010000088.1, from coordinate 9,151 downwards.
GTGTCGGCCATCACCCCCGGCTATTTCGAGGCGGCGGGCATCGCGATCCTCCGCGGCCGCACGCTCACCCAGGAGGATTCCGGCGAGAAGAACATCGGCGTGGTGATCAACCGCACGCTCGCGGAGAAGTGCTGGCCCGGCGAAGATCCCCTCGGGAAACTGATCCGGCCCAACGACAGCGATCCCGACTACATCGCGACTGTGGTGGGCCTGGCCGAGGATGTGCGCCAGTGGGGACCCGAGGAGCCGCCGCGTCCGGAGATGTACTGGCTGCCGGACCGCGCCTGGGGCGAGGCGGCCAGCATCGTGCTGCGCTCGCCACAGCCCGCCTCGACGCTGCTGCCGGCGCTGCGGCGTGAACTCGCCGCCCTCGATGCCGACCTGCCCATTTCCGATGTGCGCACATTGGCCCAGGTCGTCACGCAGGCGACGCGCGGGCAGCGCGTGATCGCCGGGATGATCAACACCTTCATGGCCATCGCGCTCGGGCTCGTCGCGGTCGGTCTTTACGGCACGCTCTCGTACCACGTGCTGCAGCGCACGCGGGAGATCGGCGTGCGCGTGGCCATGGGCGCCCTGCGCGGCGACATCGCGCGGCTCGTGCTCGTGCAGGGAGCGCGCTGGGTCGTCGTCGGCGTCGTGATCGGCGTCGGGGCGGCGCTCGGTGCGACCGCGCTGCTCAAGGGCATGATCTACGGCGTGAGCACGGTGAGCCCATGGCTGCTGGCCGCGGCCTCGCTGGTCGTCGCGTTCACCGCGGCGCTGGCCTGCCTGCTGCCGGCGCTGCGCGCGGCGCGCATCGATCCGAACCAGGCGCTGCGGGCGGATTGAGATCGAGGGTAGGGCGAGGCCTCCGGCCGAGCCGCGGTTGGCGACAAGGCGGACGATGGCGGCTCGGCCGGAGGCCTCGCCCTACCGGCAGGCGGTCACAGTGGAATGAGATCGTCTCGTCGGGGGTGAAGGGTGTTGGTCGTGACCGGAGTTCTCTGGTCATGCGCACTTCCTTTCTCGGGCGAGTCATTGGCATCTTGATGCTCAGCATGGCGTGGGGCTCGTCGGCGCGCGCTGGCGATGTCCTGCATGAGCGCGCCCCGCTATTCGCCTACGAGGCGGCTGCGCCGTTCGATGTGAAGGGAAAGAGCAGCGAGCTGTGCGGCATGGTCTGTGTCGACGACATCAGCTTCGCCGTCGCCACGGCGTCTGAGCGCTGGACGGTCAACGCCTACCTCGTCGCGCCCAGTCCCGAGGACGCGCGGCCATGTGCGGGCGTGTTGTGGGTGCACTGGCTCGGCGATCCGGCGACGACCAGCCGCGTGCAGTTTCTCGACGAGGCGGTCGCGCTGGCGGAGCGCGGTGTCGTCTCCGTCCTTGTCGACGCGATGTGGGCGAAACCGAAGTGGTATCGCGACCGCGTGCTCGAGGAGGATTACGCCCACTCCGTGAAGCAGGTCATCGCGTTGCGCCGCGCGCTCGATCTGGTGCGGGCGCAACCGCGCGTCGATTCCGCGCGCATCGGTCTGGTCGCGCACGACTACGGCGCGATGTATGGCACGCTCGCGCTCGCTCTCGACGGGCGCATGAAGGCGGCCGTGCTCATCGCGGCGACGCCGAGCTTCAACGACTGGGCCTTTTTCGTGAAGAAACCGACGTCGATGGACGAGTACCTGAGGCAGAACGCGCCGCTCGAGATCGTCGACTACCTCGGCGCACTGCGCGGGCCGAGCCTGTTCATGCAGTTCGCCGGCAGGGACGAGTATGTGCCGGTCGAGAAAGCCGAGGCGTTTTTCGCCGCGGCCAATGAGCCGAAGCAGAAGCGAGTCTACCCGGAGGCCGGCCACGAGATGACGCAGCCGGCGGAGATCCGCGCCGACCGCACGGCCTGGCTCGTGCGCGAGCTGGGCCTCCGCTGACCTGGCGGGGCCGACGCTCCCGGGAATTTTCTTAGACAAAGCGCGGCGCCGGTTGCCCGGCGGGCGGGTGCGCGCATCCTGCGCCGATGTCTAGGTTGTGCCAGATTCCCGAGGCCGGTGCGAGTGGCTGAGCCATGGATACCGTCGCCCTCGTCTATCCGCATCAGCTCTTCGCCGCGCACCCCGCGCTCGCGCCGGGCCGGCCGGTGTTGCTGATCGAGGATCCGCTCTTCTTCGGCACGGACCGGCGCTGGCCGCTGCGCGTGCACAAGGCGCGGCTCATCCTGCACCGAGCCTCCATGCGTGCCTGGCGCGACGAGGTGGCCGAGCATAACACCGAGGTCCGGCTCGTTCCTCTGCCCGACGGGCCGGCGGCCGACTCCGCCACCGTGCTCGAGCGGGCGCTGCCGGCCGGTGTGCGCACCATCCACCTGGCGGACCCGGTCGACGACGTGCTCATGCGCCGGATACAGCGTGTCGCCGACCGCCGTGGGGCACGGCTTGAGGTCGCGCCTTCCCCGAACTTTCTCACGCCGCCGGACCTGCTCGAGGAGCATACGGGCAGGACGCGCCGGCCGTTCATGGCCGCCTTCTATCAGAAGCAGCGCCGCCGCATGGGGCTGCTGCTTGATCCGGAGGGCCGGCCCGAAGGGGGGCGCTGGTCGTTCGACAGCGACAACCGCGCGCGTTTTCCCGCCGGCCATCTCGCACCGGCGGCTCCGGGAGTGCCGCATGACGAACTCGTGGCCGAGGCGGTCGCCTGGGTGGAGCGACGGTTCCCGCAGAACCCCGGCGACGCGTCGGCCTTCGACTACCCCGTCACCCGCCTGGGTGCGGAGGCGTGGCTGGATCAGTTTCTCGAGGAGCGGCTCGCCGACTTCGGGCGCTACGAGGACGCTGTCTCGCGCGAGCATCGCGTGCTCTTTCACGGCGTGCTCACGCCGATGCTCAACATCGGCCTGCTTGATCCGGCCGCCGTCGTGGAGCGCGCGGTCGCGCACGCGCGGCAGCATCGCGTGCCGCTCAACTCGCTCGAGGGCTTCGTGCGCCAGGTCGTGGGCTGGCGCGAGTTCGTGCGCGGACTCTACACGCACCGGGGGGTCGAGATGCGGCGCGGCAACTTCTGGGGGCACATGCGGCGTCTGCCGCGCGCGTTCTACACCGCGACCACGGGTGTGCCTCCCGTCGACGACGCGATCCGCCGCGTGCTGCGCCACGGGTGGTGCCACCACATCGAGCGGCTCATGGTCCTGGGCAACTTCATGCTCCTGTGCCGCATCCATCCCGACGACGTCTATCGCTGGTTCATGGAGCTGTTTGTCGACGCCTACGACTGGGTCATGGTGCCGAACGTCTACGGCATGTCGCAGTTTGCCGACGGAGGGATCTTCGCAACCAAACCCTACCTGAGCGGCTCGAACTACGTGCGCAAGATTTCCGACTACGCCGAAGGTCCGTGGTGCGAGGTATGGGACGCGCTCTTCTGGACGTTTATCGCCGATCACCTCGAGTTTTTCGCCGGCAATCCACGCCTCTCCATGATGGCGGCGACGTGGCGCAAGATGCCGGAGGCGAAGCACGCCCAGCATCGGCGCGTGGCGGCGGAATTTCTGGGCGCTCTCGACGCGGGACGCTGAGAGAGCGTGGTCCATGGTTCGAACCGCGCGGGGCCGTTTCGGCATCGAAGCCCGGAGGCGTGCCGTGCAGGCTGGCCTGCGCCCCATGAAAGCGATCATCCTTCGTGCCGCCCTTCCCATGACTCTCGCTGTCGCGCTCGCCTCCTGCTCCGCGCCGTCGTCGCCGACCCTGCCCGGGATCGCCGACGCGATGCAGCCGTATATTGCGAGCGGCGATTCCGCCGGTTTCGTCACCGTCGTGGCCGACCGCGACGGCCTGCGGCACGTTCAGTCGCAGGGGCTGGCCGACATCGCGGGCGCGCGTCCGATGACAGCGGATACGCTCTTCTGGATCGCCTCCATGACCAAGCCCGTGACGGGCGTCGCGGTGATGATGATGGTGGACGAGGGCAGGCTCGCACTCGCCGATCCGGTGGCGAAGTACATCCCCGAGTTCGCGGCGCTCAGGACGCCCTCGGGCGCGCCGGCCAACCTCACGCTCGAGCAGTTGCTCAACCACACCTCGGGCCTCGCCGACCTGCCGCGCGGGGACGCCGCGTCGGCACGTACGCTGGCCGACCTGATCCCGCTCTACCTCGCGCTGCCGATGAACTTCGAGCCCGGCGCGAAGTGGCAGTACTGCCAGTCGAGCATCAACACCGCCGCGCGCGTGGTGGAGATCGTCAGCGGCGAGCGCTTCGACGTGTTTTTGGAGAAACGCCTCTTCCAGCCGCTCGGCATGAAGGACACGACCTTCTACCCGGACGAGGCGCAGCGGGCGCGCCTGGCCACGTCCTACAGGAAGGATCCGGCCTCGGGCGGGCTGGTCGTGGCCGAGGCACGGTTCGACCTGAGTACGCGTGAGCGCCCGCCGCTGGCCAACGGCGGACTCTACTCCACCCCGCGCGACTACGCGCAGTTTGCGCGCATGCTTCTGCGACGCGGTGAACTCGACGGGCGGCGCTACCTCTCCGAGGCCGCGGTCGCCGCGCTCGTCACCGACCGCACCAGGGAGATACCAGCCGGCTTCGTGCCGGGCAGCGCCTGGGGCGTCGCCACGATCCTCGTGCGCGAGCCGCAGGGTGTGACAGCCGGACTCTCGGCCGGCTCCTTCGGCCACGGCGGCGCGTGGGGCACGCAGGCCTGGGTCGACCCGGTGCGCGGCGTGGCCCACCTGTTGTTCTACCAGCGCGCCGACATCGGCAACGGGGACGGCAGTCCGATGCGCGGCGCGTTCCACGACGCGGTGGCTAGGGCGTTGGGGGATTGACCCTCGGGCCTTGGCCCCGCGGCCGATGAGGTTCGCCCCGGTCGTGGACGCGTCCAGCGAATCAGGAGTTGAGCGCTCCGCGTCGGCGTGCCTCAATCGACCGGCCTGAAACAGCGGCTGGCACGGAGGCCCTGTCCGCTCCCTTCCCATCGTCCGCCTCCGTGACGATCCTGTGCGGCCCTCCCATACACGCGCCCGTTGGATGAACGACAACGCTCCTATTCCAGAGGACATTTCCCTTTTCCGATCCGCGGGGTGAACGCCTGCCTGCGTTTTCCCGCGATGCTCCTCGTGCTGGTCGCCGCGCTGGCGACGACGTCGCCGGGCGCGCCCTTCGCCGGGCTGACCGAGGGCATGATCGCCCCCGCCGATCTGCTCGCGCCGGTCGACCTGCAGGTCACGCCGCTCGTCGGACGGAAAATGATCGCGACGCGCGACGGGCAGCTGCTCCCGGCGGTGGCGCGAGCCGACATGGGCGCCGCGGATGCGGCGGTGCGGGAGTTTGACGCGGCGTTCGCGCGGGCGCGGGCGGCGTTTCTCGACGAGCTGGAGCGCGCCTTTGGTGCACGCTCGATCGACGAGGCGAAGGTCGCCTCGCTGCGGTTCCAGTCCTTCCGCTCGGAGTTCGTCGCGGCGTATCCGGAGTTTCCCGTCGGTTATGTGCTGGCGGCGGCGTGGGCGCATGGCGACGACGGCGAGGTCGTGCGGGCGCGTCTCGCCGGTGTGCTGCGCCAGGTCCTGGCGCGCCGGCTCATCGGTGCGATGCCGCGTGCGGGCACGGTTTTCGTCGTGGCTCTGCCGCGGGATCAGCCCGTGCGTGCGTGGAGCGAGGCCTCGGCCGCGCTCGTGCGCGCCGTCGACGGCAAGGACGTCGTGACACTCGAGGCCGCGCGGGCGGAGTTGTGGAAAAACCTCGGCGTGGGCGAGCGCTTTGCCGGCAGCTTCCTCGAGACGCTCGTGCGCGAGACCATCCGCTACGACGCACGACTCACCGCGCTCTTCCTGCACGAGCGACTCGGCCCGGCACTGGAAGGACGCTTCTTCGGCCGCGGCGAGGTGATGGTGCGCGCGGGCGAGCCGGTCGATGCGATCGCGGCGGAGGCGATGCGCCAGCTCGGGGAGCTCGGGCTCGCGCCGTTGGTCTCCGTGACCGCCGCGGCGTCGGCGGCGCCAGCCGTCAGCCCGCCGACCCCTGCGCCGCCGGTCGGACCTCCACCTGGCGCGGAAGCGCCCGCCGCGCCGATCCCATCCGCGCCGAAGCCGACCTCGGTGACCGAGGCTCCGGCGCGACCGCCCGTGTTGCCGACGACCTGGATGCTCGCGATGGCCGCGCTCGGCGTGGTCTCGCTCGGGCTTGGCGCCTGGGTCTATCTCAAGCTGCGCCGTCTGCGCGGCGCGGCGATCGCGCCTGCGCCCGTCGCGAACGCGGGGGCGGACATGCGCGAGGTGCTTGCGCGCGAGATGACGAGGCAGGGCATGGACGCGCTCTTCAGCCAGCGCCAGGAATTGCTCAAGACGACGGTCGTCGCGACCGAGCGTGTGGCCGAGCTGGAGACGCGCGTCGCCAAGGTGCAGCCGGCCATCCAGGAAAAGATGCAGGGCTACGAGCGCCGCATCAAGGCCCTCGAGCGCGAGCTCGCGGAGAAGTAACGCAGGCTTCCAACCTGCCTCGGGATCGGGAAGCCTGCGCTGCAGCGGCGGCGCGGTGCGTGATGGCGTTACCAGCCCGTCAGCTGTCGGATCGGCCCGACCAATTGCTCGGCGATCTGCTCGTGCTGGAAGGCGACGGGGTGGGAGTCGTGCACGGTCCCTGGAGCCTTGTGCACCGGGGCGAAGGCGATGCGCGTGTCCCCGGCGGCACCGCGACGCACGATGAGCGACTCGATCGTGGCGCGCAGAAAGTCGCGGCGCTTCGCGTCGTCCGAGCCCGGCTCCTCGCCATGCATCGCGCTCTCGGCCAGCACGATCCCGGCCCGCGGGTACACCTCGCGTATCCGCGCGACGAAGTCGGCGTAGGCCTTGAGGAAGGCGCCCTCGTTCGGCAGGCCCTGGTTGAGATCGTTCTGCCCGAGGCAGATCACGACGACATCGGGCTGATAGCTGGCGTGATCCCAGCGCGAGGCCGGATCGTCGGGCAGTGCGCGCTCGAAGAACTCCGGCGCGGTGCCGGTGTCGGTCTTGCCCTCCCAGTCGCGCATCACGCCGCGGCCGCCGTAGCTCACGAGGTGCACTTGGGCGCCGAGCCGGCGGCCGAGGATCATCCCGAAAGCGCGCGCGGCGTTGGAGGTGCGCGCGGTCGCGTCGTTGTCGGGCGCGAGGCGCTCGGCGTATTGGCCGCACGTCATGGAGTCGCCGATGAACATCAGCTTGCGCGTCGGCCACGCGGGTGGCGGCAACAGCGTGCAGCCGGCCGGCACCTCGAGGCCGCGGAAGGTGGCGATGCCCTGCCAGGCCTCGGTGCGGCGCGTCAGCTCGACGACGTATCCGCTCTCTGGAGCCGGGCCGGATGGGAGCTCAATTGCGTTTTCCCCCGTTTTCAGGCGGATGGCCGCGGGGTCCCAGCCGTGGACGGCGAGGTTGAAGAGGCAGTCGTCCGACGTCGCGGAAAAACGCAGCGTCGGCGCGGCGCCGCGATAGGCGAAGCGGATCACGCTTCCCGGGAAACCCATCCGGGCGCTGCCGTCTGCGGCAAAGGCGACGCGGCCCATGATCGCGACGAGCGGATCGCGGGCGGCGACGAGGGTGGCCTCGGAGGAATCGGCGGCGGAGACGGAAGCGGAGGCAGCCATGAGGAGTGCGGTGAGGCGTGCGGTGAGGCGTGCGGTGAGGCGTGCGAGGGTCGGGCGTGTCACGCGCGTCGATGTAGCGCAGGCTTCCGGCCTGCTCCATGCGAAAGGGAGGCGGCAGGCTGGAAGCCTGCGCTACGATCCGGCGCGCCGGACCACGATGCGGCGATTGATCCCCTCGGGGCGCAGTTCCTGGCGCGTGCCGTCGGGCCAGGTCACGACGATGCGGCGCGCGCGTGCGTCTTCGCCCAGGCCGAAGAAGAGTGTCGCCTGCGACTGCGCGAGCAGACCCATCGCGGGCGCCCAGGTCTGCACCTGCACGCGTCGCGGCGTGTGCACCTCGACGCGCGCGCCGCCGGGATCGCGCGCGCCTGCGGCGACGGCGAGGTCGATGGCCAGCCACGGCGTGCCGTCGCGGGCGTCGTTGCGCAGGAGCACGGGAGCCGCGCCGAATTGCGTGAGCACGGCATCGAGGTCGCCGTCGCCGTCGAAGTCCGCGGTGGCGACGGCTCGTGCGGTGAGCGGGCGCGACCACGGTGAAGCGCTGTCGCCGTCGGCCGCGCGCCACGTGCCGGGGGTGTCGCGCCAGAGCACGCGCGGAGGCGCGGCGAGATCGCGCCCATCCGGGAACTGGTTGATCTCGCGCTCGATCCTTCCGTTGCCGCCCAGGGCCTCGAGGCGCCCATCGCGGTCGAAGTCGGCGAGAGCGAGGCCCCCGCGGTCCTCGAGTGCGACATACGCCGGCGGCTCGTCGCCGGCGTCGACGGCGGGCTCCAGGTCCATCGCGCGCAGGAGCGGAAGCCGGTCATCGAACCCGCCCGCGGGCAGGAAGGGCAGCGGGGCGGCGGCCGCGCCTTCGCGGCGGTCGGTGTCGGCCGAGGTCCAGCGGCGGAACGCACCGCCCTCGTGCGCGAGGAAGAGCGCGGACGGGCTGGCGTGGAAGGTGAGGAGCAGGTCGAGGCGCCCGTCGTTGTTGGCATCGCCCGGGATCGCGGCGAGGGCGCGCGCGGCGGGCAGGCCGGTCTCGGGGTCGATCGTGACGAGACCGGCCGAGTCGGGCGCGGTCGAGAAACGGCCGTCACCGAGATTGCGATACACCGCGGGGGGGGCGCCGAGGAATCCTGTCGGCGTGCCGTACGATCGTCCCATGAGGGCCACGGCGAACGCCCCGTCGAGGCCGACCTCCTCGGGCCAGCGCGCGTACTGGCAGACGACCAGGTCGAGGCGGCCGTCGGCATCGATGTCGATCCAGGTGGCGCCGGTGCTCCAGGCGTTGGCGTCGCCGCCGACGCCGGCCTCGTCGGTCACGTCCTCGAAGCGCCCGCCGCCGCGGTTGCGGAAGAGGTGGTTGGCTCCGATGCCTGTCACGATCAGGTCGGTCAGCCCGTCGCCATCGAAGTCGCCGGCGGCGGCGGCCATGCCGTGGAACTCGAGGGTCAGCCCGGCCAGCGCGGTGGTGTCGGTGAAGCGGCCGGCGCCGTCGTTGCGGTAGAGGGCGCCGGCGTGGCGGCTGGCGTGCTTGGCGAGCGACTCCTCCCAGGGCCAGTCGGCGTATAAACGGGTCGAGCG
>JACSRI010000093.1 GCA_014879845.1 Opitutaceae bacterium | reverse complement strand
TGCCGCACGCGGTGGCGGCGGCGCGCGCGGTCGATGAGGATGCGGCGCATGGCCTCGGCAGCCGCGGCGAAGAAATGGGCGCGGTTCTGCCACGCCGGCTGGGCATCCCCGCCGAGCCGCAGCCACGCCTCATGCACCAGCGCGGTCGGCTGCAGCGTGACGTTGGCCCGCTCGCCCGCCATCTTCGCCGACGCGATCGCGCGCAACTCCACGTACACCGCGTGCATCAACCGATCGGCGGCATCGGGTTCGCCTCGCCGCGCGGCCTCGAGAATCTGCGTGACCTCGTGCACGCATCCAAGATTGCCCGACAGGGGCCCCGAAGGGAATAGCACCCTGCCGGAAGACAGTCCGGCTTCACGCCGGCATAAGCGGACCTCGCCCCGGGTCGGGCTCAGATGTGCCGCGAGTCGTGCTCGTCCTTCTGCGCGTAGCCGGCGTCCTGGCGGGCGTGGTTGACCTTGTTCTTCTTCACGTAGGCCTCGAACACATCGTCCGAACTCATGCCCAGGGCCTGGGCGGTGGAGATGAGGAAGTGAAACAGATCGATCACCTCCACGCGGGCGTTCTGCAGGTCGAACTTCTGGTATTTCGCCCACCATTTCCAGGGCACGGAGTCGATCAGCTCGGCGATCTCCTGCTGCATGGCGCGCGTGTAGTTCAGCACCCACCGGGTGCGCTCGGCCTCGTCGATGTCGCCCAGCTTCACCCCGATGCGCTCGTTGAGCGCCTCCTGCATACGAAAGATCTCCGCCAGTTTGTCCATGGCGTCGACAGAGCAGCGCACCCGGGCGGCCGGCAAGGGTGTTTTCGCGACGTCGGCCGCGCCCCCGTCTCACCCCGCCCGGAGACAAGAACGCCGCGCACCAAAGTCCGGTCGCGGCGTAAGCTGATGGTGGGCAATACTGGACTCGAACCAGTGACCCCCTGCGTGTGATGCAGGTGCTCTAACCAACTGAGCTAATTGCCCGGTGAGAGGGGCGAAGGTTGGGAAACCGGTCGCGGCAAAGCAATACCGATTTTGACGTTCGACCCGGCCGCGGAAAACCCGTGCCAACGGCAGCGTCCGGCCACCCCCTCCGCCGGGCGAAGCCGCCGATCAATCACGGTGCGCGGGCGGCCGCGCTCGGGTCGCCCGTGGGCGGTGGCGCATGATCGGTGGCGGCAGGTGGACCGAGCAGTTCCGTGAGGACCGGTTTCAGCGCCTCGGCCCAGATCTTGTAGCCCTCGAGGGAGAGATGGAGTTTGTCGACCGTGAGGCCCTCGCGCAGCGTGCCGTCCGGCGCGGCGAGCCGGTCGTTGATGTTGAGGAAACGCACGGCCTTGCCGTCGGCAAGCTTGGCGAGATCGGCGTTGATCGCGTTGATCACCGGCATCGCGACGTCGGAGTCGTTGCGCGGAAACACCGCCATGAGGATGATCGTCGCGCCCGGCGCCTTGGACCGGCAGGTGTCGATGATCGCGGCCACGCCGCGCGCGATGTCGGCGGCCTTGGCGGCGTCGCCCGGCTCGCGGCCGACGTTGTTGGTGCCGGCCAGGAGCACGATGACTTTGGGATGCACGCCCTCGAGCTCACCATTCTGGATACGCCAGAGGATGTTCTGCGTGGTGTCGCCTCCCCACCCGAAGTTGGCGGCGTTCCAGCCGAAGAAGGTTTCCTTCCAGTGTGCGAGAAACTGCGGGTAGTCGGTGCCGCCCCAGCGCCGCGTGATCGAGTCGCCGAGGAAATACAGGTCGATGCCGCCGTGCCGGGCCTTGGCGAGCAGCTGCTCGTGCGCGAGCTTCGAGTTGGCGTCGGTGCGCGGCGCGGGCTGGTCGGCGGACAAGTGGGCCGGCTCGGCCGCCGTGCAACCCGTGACCGCGCCGCCGAGGATGACGGCGGCAGCGGCCAGGACAGTGACGAGGCGGTTCGTGGGGTGCGATGGTGAACGCATGGCGGATCAATAGGAACGGAGGCTGAGGCGTTGAATCCCAAAACGCCCCGGCTCGAGGCGCATCTGCTCGGACTCAGAGGTCGATCTGCACCTTCACGCTCGTCGGGCGCATGGCCGAGGCATAGTCGAACGCCGCGATCGAAGCGTCGAAGGGATAGCGGTCGGTCAGCAGCGGCCGCACATCGATGCGTCGGCTGCCGAGGAGAGCGAGCGCGCGGGGGAAAACGTGGGCGTAGCGGAAAATCGACTCGAGGCGCACCTCCTTCACCTGGGCGGCCACCACATCGAGCGGCACCGGCGCGCCGGGCATGCCGACCAGCACGACACACCCGCCCGGGCACACGACCTCGAGGGCCTGCTGGACGGAATGAGGCGCGCCGACGGCATCGAAGACCACGTCGGCCCCCCACCCGTCCGTCGCCGCCAACACCACCTCGGCGAGTTTCTGACAGCGGACGTCGACCGGCGTGATCGGCCCGAGGCTCGCGGCGATCTCGAGCTTGGGAGCCTGGATGTCCGTGATGAATACACGCGAGCATCCGCCGGCGAGCGCGGCCAGGGCGGTGACCATGCCGATGGGTCCGGCGCCGAGCACGACGCCCACGTCGCCCGGGCGCAGGCGCGCCTTGTTCGCCGCGTGTATGCCGACGGCCAGCGGCTCGACCATCGCGCCCTCGGCAAACGAGACCGTGTCGGGCAGGCGAAAGGTGAATGCCGCGGGATGGACCACCTCCGGCCGCAGACATCCATGCACGGGCGGCGTGGCCCAGAAGCGCACGCCGGGATCGAGATTGTAGAGCCCCAGGCGCGTGGTGCGGTGATGAGGATCGGGAACGCCGGGCTCCATGCACACGCGATCGCCGACGGCGAGGTGTGTCACGGCCGAGCCGCGCTCGAGCACGACACCCGCGGCCTCATGGCCGAGGATCATGGGCTCGCGCACCACGAACGGGCCGATCGCCCCGTGGCGGTAGTAGTGCACATCGCTGCCGCAGACGCCGACACAGCGGATGGCGACGCGCACATCGTGGCGACCGAGCCCCTCGTGGATCGGAAAGTCGCGCAGGGAGAGCCGGCCCTTCGCTTCGAGGACGAGTGCGTTCATGGGAACCGCGGGTCCGGGCCCCGGCACGCGAGCGCGGCGGGACCCAGAGAAAACGAGGGCGGGCGTCCGGCGCTTGCACCGCCGGACGCCCGCGAAACTGCCAGTACCTAGATCAGAATGACAGCGTGTTGGTCAGGAACCATTCCTGCACCGGGGAGACGCGAACGGTGGCCCAGGTCCGGCCGTCCGGCTGGACGGAAACCGGGATGAGGTCGTCGCTCGCGAACGCGTTGCGGATGTTGAGCTGAATGCGCCAGTTGATCTTGTCGGTGAGCTTGCGCTCGTAGCTGGCCCACAGGTCGAGGCTGGCTTCCGACGGACCGTAGTACGGGCTGTTGAGATCGAAGCTGGCCAGTCCGCCCTCCCCAGGGATCACCGGATAGCCGATGACGACCTTGTCCTGCCAGCGGTAGCTGCCGCCGACTCCGACGTTCTTGAGGAATCCGCTCTGGAACATGTAGTTCGTGACGACATTATAGCGCCACTCGCGCAGTTCAGACGCGGCCGTGTTTTCCTGGAGCTTGAGGAGCGTGTACTGACCGCGCCAGGGGTTCCACGCCATGCGCAGCTCGTTTCCGGCCGAGTAGTCCGAGTTGAACCGGACGAGGTCGCCGGCGGGTCCGGCCATCATCGTGTCGATGTAGGCGACCAACTCGTCGAGCACGGGCCCGCCGACGTTGGTGCGGACGGCCTCGGTCTGGGAGGCGTTGAACGCGATGCGCCAGTTCGGCAGCGGGTTGGCCGTGAGTTCGAATTCATAACCTTCCGACTGCGTGTCGGCGGTCACGGCAAATCCCTGCATCAACGGGTGCGTGCGATAGTCATACACGCTCGCCGGATCGGGCTGAATCGGGTTGGTCTCGTATTCGCCACGGGTCTGAAGAGCCGACTCGGTCGTCGGGCCGGCGCCGTAGTTCCACGCCTGGAAGTAGCCGCGGTCATTGAGCCAGGACTGGAAGTCGTTGATCGCCCCGATCGCCGCGTCGCGGCGGGCGTCGGCCTCGGCCTGCGTTTCCAGGCGGGAATTGGCCGGTCCCGTGGTCAGCGCGCCGGAGGCGACCGGGCGGCCGGTCGTGGTGTCGACATAGACGGGGTCCCACATGTAACGGAGTCCGGCGTAGTGCCGGGTGTCCGTCTGCCCGGCGGTGGACCAGGCGTAGGCCGACATGTAGTAGGTCTTGATGTTGCGCCAATTCAACGCATCGCGGACCGTGTTGTAGATGCCGCTGTGGTCGAGCTGGGTGGTGGCGCCGGTCAGCTTCGTGTCGTACTTGATCGCGCGGAACGTATACTTGCCGTCCTTCGTCGAGAGCAGGACACCATACTCCTCGGTATCGCCGGTCGGGTTTGCGATCGGATTTCCATAGATGTCGCGGCGGGTATCCGTGACCTGGAAGTTGCTCGATTCGTTGTAGGAGAGGCTGACATTGATCGGCAGCGGGTCGCGGTCGCCCAGAAGCCGGTTGAGGTGCACGACGATGCTGCCCGACGTGGAGCTATCCTCAAAGATCTGGCTTTCTGGATACGAGTCGGGGAGGCGGTAAACGCCCGGGTTCAGATCCAGCGCGCCGCGGCTGAGCGTCGGCTGTGCGGTCACACCCTTGCCTTTGACCTCGTCGTTGCGCCATCCGAGCGTCGTCACGACCGAGTCGTTCCAGAAGTAGGCCTGCCAGTTGAACGCGTAGGAGGTCGTCTCGCGCATGCTCTTGGCCGCGCCCGTGAGCAGGCTCTCATTGGCGCCATTGTCGTAGCGGAGCAGCTCGTTGTGGAAATTGCTGTTCCACCCGATGTAGTTCGCGGGGTTCGAGACCTGCGTGAGCTGGGCATACGGCAGGCCGGTGGTGGTGTTGATCACCGGGTTGCCGTTGAAGATCGGAACGATCGGCTGGCCCGCGGGCGAGGTGTTCGCCAGGTTGGCGGGCACATTCCACGGATCGCTGAACACGACGCCCGGCTGGGGCCTCCAGGTCGAATCGAACTGGTAAATATTGCCGTCGGGCAGGTCGATGTTGGCGCCGATCCGCGCGATGCGGGCTCCGGCCGCCGACGTCGCGTTGCGCAACGTCGGGCCGAGGTAGATGACGGCCGTGGGCGGGAGGTTGGAGAAGCCGTCGGGATTGCCCTGGAGTTTGTAGGAGGCGTAGGCCGCGGAGTTGGCGTACATCTGCCAGCGGCGGTTCTCGGTGTAGTAGTCCTCCTCGCTGTAGACACCGTTGAACCGGTGCTTGCCGAGCAGGCGGGCGAGGAAGCTGTCCTTGTCGATAAAGTCCGTGGCGCGCACTTCACCGAAGGCCGAGGCGCGCATGTACTTGCGGTCGCTCTCGTAGGAGCTGCCGCCGCCCGGGCCGCCGGCGACGAAGGGCCGGCCGAAGTTTGCATTGGCGACGTTGCCGTTGCTGGCGTTGTTGGGCCCGATGACGTAGTCCTGGAAGTTCTGCAGGATGTCGATGTTGAGCGTCGGGTTCGTGATCAGGTTCTGGCCGCCGCGAGTGTACTTCTGGCGGTCATAGGCGAGCTGCACGCCCAAGCGGTCGTCGAACGCGGTCTGGGAGACGTCGATGTTGTAGGCGTCCCAGTCCTCGAACTGCGAGGCGGTCCCGCCGTCGAGCAGGTTGTCATGGAAGTTGAATACCGACGCGTCGGTCAGCGCACGGTTGCGATACTGGCCGTACTGGTAGTTGGGCAGGCGCGCATTGGTGGCATAGCCGTTGAAGCTGCCCACCGCGGTGAAGACGTCGGCGTAGCGCTGCCCGACGATGCTGGCACTGGCGCCCTGCGGCACGCCGGCGGCGCTGAGCGAGCCGGTGTTCACATAGCCGCCGTAGATGCGGTGGAGCTGGCCGCTCGTGCCCTCCATGAACCAGAGAGGCTGCTGCTGGTTGACGACACCGGCGAGCCACGGGCTGAACGTCGTGGCGGCCGAGCCGATCTGGTAACCGTTCTGGATGGCGAACTTGCCCATGCCACCGTCGATGCTCGTCGTATCCACGGGACGGAACCACGGCGTGATCGAGTCCCAGGGCGGGATGATGCGGGGCCGGTTGGCGTCGATCTCGCCGTGCTCATACTTGACCTTCACGCTGGTGCGTCCGGCCTTGAAGAGCTTCGGATCGAAGCGCAGCGCGGTGTAGAGGCGCTTGTCGTTCTCGTAGGCGGGGTCCTGCTGGAACTTCTCCTGGTCCCACAACGCGCCGACACGCATGGCGAGGACGTTGTCGACGATCTCCACGTTGCCGTCGAAGCTGCCGCGCTGCGAGCCGTAGGAGCCGATCCGATACTCGGCCGACCCCGTGTTGCGAAAATCGGCGTTGCGCAGGGAAGCGTTGACGATGCCCGCCGGGCTGCCCAAGCCGAAGAGGATCGAGTTCGGACCGCGCTGGATGTCGACGCGATCGACGTTGTAGTTGTCCCACGGGATATCCGTGACGAAGAAGTCGCGGGTATTGTCGGCGAATGCGAGGCCGCGCACGCGCTGCCCCTGGATCGTGTTGCGCAGGGCATCGGTCTCGTTGACGCTGGTGCCATTGCCCAGGCCGGCGTAGGTGCCCTTGGTGCCAGCCACTTCCGCGTTGGTCGTGTACTGCAGCAGTGTGCCGCTGTCCGTGGCACCGACGTCGCGGATAAACTCCGGTGTGATGACCTGGATGGCCGAGCCGACGTCGCGCAGGTTGGTGCGGATGCGCGTGCCGGCGAGGGTCTGCGTGGCCTGGTAGCCGGTGTCCTTCTCAACGGAAACCTCGAACATCGAGAGTGTGATGATCTCGTCTTCCGCCGGATCGGTCTCCGAGGGTGCCTGTCCGGTTTGGTCCGGGGCATTCGAGGCGGCGGCCGGCTGTTGCGCCGGCGCCGTCGTCTGCGCGACGAGGTACGCCGGGAAAGCGCCGACGGCAAGGGCGGCGCAAACGCTGACTATGGGCTTTCGATTCATCTTGTCTGGGTATTGGGGACTGGCGGTTTGGGTTTTTCGAGCGAGCGACACGGCACCGGGCGGGTTGCGAGACCGTCAGGCGCGTGTCGCCGCGAGGCTGCACACACGACGTGCACCGGCCGAACGCGCAGGCGTCAGGCCGGGTTGCGCCGTGATATCGTCCTTCCGTCCCCGCTCGCTCCGAGAGCCGGAGTCACGGCAGACGTGACCACATCCGGCAAACAGCGCGGGCAGCCATCGACCTCGATGGCTCGGGCCTTGGGGAAGGGGGGCGAACATGGGAACGATGGCTCAGACGAGCGGCCCGCGGATTTCCAGTAACGAAAACATCGATGAATCCCGCGAGCGCCTCACCCGGACGGCCGACCACGGCAGGGCCCGGGTCGCCGGCGCCCGGCCCCTGCGCCCGGGCGACCTCGCGCCATCCAGCCGCGCACCGCGCCGCTGCTCAGAACCGCGTGCTGATCGTGGCGATGGCGTGGCGCGGAAAACCCCAGCTCGAGTTCGACACGTAGTACCGCTCGTTCGCCACGTTCTTGACCAGCACGTCGACCGTCCAGGCGCGATCCCACGCGCGGAACGCGCACCCGACGCCGAGATCCACCGTCGTGTAGGCCGGGAGGATCGCCAGGGGGTTGTTGCCGACATACGCCATCGACCCGACGTGATTGACGCCGGCCGTGAGCGTGACCTGCCGGTCCCCGCGCCGGGCAACGACGTACTTGGCCCAGGCACTGGCCACCCGCTCGGGGGCCGCCACCAGGTGCGCGCCATCCAGGGCGGGATTGGTCGGGTGCTCGGTGTAGATCGCGTCGCAGGTGCCGAGCGAGGCGTAGAGTTCGAGGCCGCGCACGGGCGCGAGGAAGAACTCCGCCTCGAAACCCGTGCTCTCCTGAGCGCCGCCCTGGATGTCAGTGAAAAGCGTCGTGCCGTTGGGACTGATGCCGCTGGTCACGACGACGATCGCGGCGGGCCGGGCGCGGATCGCATAGGTCGAGA